>JAWXUK010000138.1:0-5517 GCA_044432785.1 Eubacteriales bacterium
GTTCGGTGTAACCACTGACGAGGGGTTGCCCCTTTGTCACGGTCTCCCCCACAACCACGAGGGGTTCTCCACGATGTAGCTCAATGGATTGGATGATACCATCCACATCCGAGAGAATATCAAACACCCCATCCCGACTTTGAATTTCAGGGGGAATGGTGCTCTCACGCACCGTCACCTCTGCTCGTGTCCCGTTTCGATTGACGCTGAGCCACGATACCCCATCAAGGTAGGTCATGGCCTCCTGTTGCAGTTGGGTGAGGGAGAGGTGGGGACCGTAGACCCCAACCGATAGCCCTGCTCGCTCGAGCGCCGATAAAATATCAGCCGTAGAGATCTGTTCATTCCCCTCAACATCAATCACTAAAATGAAATTCGAGAGCACAGCCACAGCGAAAACCGAGAGGGAGAGACCCACAAGAAACCCCAGTCGATGCCGAAATTTCAGCAGAAAAAAGGGAAGTCCGTGACCCCTTTGCGCCGAGATGTTCCCCCCTAATTGATCCACGATGGGAGCAAGCCGTTTGACCTCTTTTGCCGAGAGATGGATCGAGATCGAGGTAGGGGAGTGCCACTCCAGTCCCCAGAACATCAGGTGGGAGAGGGCGCAGAGATTGAGCACACGCTCAGGGAAGGGGGCTGTGATGGTACAGGCGACATTCCCACGCATAAAATTGGAAAAAGAACCCAAAAAACCACCCCTATTCCAAACAGATGGCGCAAATTCGCCCTGTAATTAGCAGTTCGTTGGTGGTCATGGTGCGCAATACGAGGGATTCCCCTTGCACCTTGACAATGTAGATCCCTCCACTAATATGGAGCTCCTCATCGCTGTAGGCTAGGATGCCACGATGGTTTTCGATGCGAAGTTCTCGATCTCCAGTGAGCTCTAAAAAGGGGACTCCTGCCACTGCTTGCGCAGGGAGATCAAAGACACTCGCCGCACGTTCGAGCAGACTTTCCTGACGTTTTTTCATGATTGCAAATCACCTCATATAGAGTTATGAGGGAAAGAGAATCTTTAGACCATTCTATCCAAAAAGAGGGGATCGCAACCGTTATAGCGTGAAATCATCCTTGTTATACCCACTAAAGTCAGCTTTTTTGGGACGTGGTGGCACACGACGCATGGGGTCGTACCGAAAATATTTGCATTCCGATGCCACCGACATAATCCCCTTGCGACGACAGACCACTTGTTGAGGGGTAAGGGGATGACTATTGGCGCAATAGGTGCATTTTGGGGGAATATCCGTGCGAAATAAAGACATAAAAGCATCCTCCTAAAAATCATCTACACATATTATATACTATAATTCGATTTTTTTCCACTCTTTTTTTCGTGTCCATCGCTTTTTTCCAGTTACCCTCGTCCATTTGTCTTAATCCAAATAATTCTACCCCTCGAGAGGATACCCCAAACACATATAGCAATCCCACATGGCACCCAAATAGGGACAGAATAATCAGCAAATCCAAAGGTTGGAACCACCGTTGTGAGAGGGGAAGGTACCCAAGGGGCGATCAGCCAGATGATGATTGCCGAGAACACACCATGTAAAAATTTTCCGATGAAATAGGTTTTGAGAGAGAGACCACTCTCCCCTAAAAAAGCGAGCACTTGACAGTGCACCGAAATCCCACCCCAACCGAGTAAAAAAGCGATGATGGGAAGTTTGATCTCTCCCACTTTCGCTAGAGAGGTCACCCCAGAGGCAAGCTCGATAAATCCCACCACAAGACCGTGCGCAGAGTGGGCAGGGACACCAAGAGGGGTGAGGAGCAGTCCGACCCCAGCCCCCAGAAAATCTATCACACCAGCCATCGAGAGAAGCCGTATCAGCACCGTAAAACAGAGCAGAAAGGCGCAGACATGGAGGGTGGAGGTGAGTGCCGAGGTCACCGAGTGGACAAATGCCTTGGAAAAGGAGGTGGCTTGTAGGGTGGAGGGGGGCGATGATTTAGTAGGAGGGTGGGAGGGCTTGTAAAACCGAAATAACATCCCGACAATCAAACACCCCAAGACATGTGCGAGGTAAAGAAGCCCTCCAATAGTGGGACTGTGAAAGATCCCAGCCCCCACCACCCCGAGGACAAAGGCAGGACCTGAATTATTGGAAAAGGCGAGGAGCCTTGCCCCCTCCACCTCCGAGCACTGCCCATTTTGGTAGAGGGTGACCGTGGTGCGTGCCCCCACAGGATACCCTCCCACAAAACCGAGAGCGAGCGCCGTGGCACAGGTACCATTCACCCGAAAGAGGGGGACCATAATCCCCTCGAAGAGCCGTCCTAAACCATGGGAGAGCCCCAGTTCCACCACCATCGAGGAGAGGATGAAAAAGGGGAAGAGAGAAGGGATAATAACGTTACTACAGAGGAGTAGCCCCTCTTTCACAGCCTCCGAACCAGCTTCAGGCCAGAACACAAGTCCGAAGGTAGCCCCGAGTAGAGTGATCAGTTGCAAAGTATATTGTACGGAAAATGGTTTAGGTGACATGAAATTCTCCTCTCTTTTGGTCGGAATGCAAGATTTCTCTTTACAGAGGAAAAAAAGAATGGTATAATGTGGGTGACCCGAAATGAGAAACAATTACCACTGGTATTTCAGGTGAAATTCTTCGAAGGAGAATACAATCATATCCAAGGCTAGGAGATGGGTGTTCACACAAAATCGAGTGGTATTATGACATAGACTATGCGCAAAGATGAAAATTGATACATAGAAAAGGTAGGAGCACAAAATGAAACTTTTTTTAGTAGGATTGGGTGCAGGTGGTGGAAAACTCATCACCAAAGAGGCGCAACGAGTGCTAAGCGAGTGCGACTGTATCATGGGATTTGAAAAATCCACAGGACTCATTCGATACGAATACCCCAACGCAGAATATATCGAGATGAAGGTGCGCAACGACCACGAAGCTGCCCACAAGGGACTTCAGCTCGCTCAAACAGGGATCGTGGTAGCCCTTGTGTGCGAGGGTGATATTGGGATTTACGATATGGCAGGACTTGTCTTCGATATTGCGCAGGAGTATAACCCCGTAGATATCGAGGTCATCGCAGGGGTCACTGCAGCCTGCGCTAGCGCCGCCGTACTAGGGGCACCGTTAGAGGACGACTTTGCTTGCATCTCCCTCTCCGATTACGCCCTCCCCATCGAAGTGATCGAGCGCCGTGTCCTTGCTGCTGCGCAGGGTGATTTCACCATCTGTTTTTACAACCCACGCAGTCGCCGTCGTGAGGGGTACACCCGTAAGGTGTGCCGTATCTTGCTGTGGAGTCGCCCCCCCGAAACCGTGTGTGGCTACGTCAAATTTGCAGGAACCGAGGGGGAGCGTGCCGTGATTCTCACCCTAGCAGAGCTCCTCGAATGCGAAGAGATCGACACCTACACTACCGTCTTTGTAGGCAATGCAAAGACCAAGGTATTAAATGGAAAAATGATAGCAGAGCGAGGATAACAGAGGGGAAATCCAACCCCAGAATATCACGCACTTTCTTGTCCCCATAAAAATGGACAAACAGCGAGAAAAATTACAAAAAAACAGTTGACATTTGTCAGAAAACAGGGTATATTAAATATTGCTATTTAATTCTCTACCCGAAATTCAGCAAAAACGTGAAGGGTGCAACCCAGATTGCACCACAAGAATGAGGAGATGACACACAAGGGAATCTATCGAGGTTCTCTCAAGATAATAAGGAGGGTTTTCTTATGAGCAATGAGCTGATAAGACTAAACAACTGCGCCATGTCCTATGGCGATCAAGTGGTGCTCGACGGCATCGACCTATATATCAACGATAAAGAATTTTTGACCCTACTTGGCCCAAGTGGGTGTGGAAAAACCACCACATTGCGCATCATTGGTGGCTTTCAAACCCCCACCCAAGGGGATGTCTTTTTCGCAGGGGAGCGTATCAACGATGTCCCCTCGTATAAGCGCCAAGTGAATACCGTATTTCAAAAATACGCCCTCTTCCCCCACCTCGATGTTTACAAAAACATCGCCTTTGGCCTTACCATACCAAAAAAGGGGGAGGACAACAAAAAAATCGTGATCCCAAAGGATGAAATCCACACAAGAGTCATGGATATGCTCGGTGTGGTTAATTTGCGTGGCTTCGAAAAGAGGAGTATTTCCTCCCTCTCAGGTGGACAGCAACAGCGTGTGGCAATCGCTCGTGCCCTTGTCAATCGCCCCAAAGTCCTCCTATTAGACGAGCCATTGGGCGCACTCGATCTGCGCCTACGCAAGGATATGCAAAGCGAACTCAAACGGATTCAGCAAGCACTTAACATCACCTTCATCTACGTCACCCACGACCAAGAGGAGGCCCTCGCCATGTCGGATACCATCGTGGTGATGGATGGGGGAAAAATCCAGCAAATTGGCACCCCAGAGGACATTTATAACGAGCCCAAAAACGCCTTTGTCGCCGACTTTATCGGGGAGTCCAACATCCTAGATGGCGTGATGAAACAGGATGGCGTGGTGGAAATTTTCGGCAGAAAATTCACCTGTTTGGACGGTGGATTTGCCACCGATGAACCTGTGGACGTGGTCATTCGCCCCGAAGATATCGATATCGTGCCCGAAGCCGAGGGACACCTCAAAGGGACGGTCACAGCTGTCACCTTCAAGGGGGTGCACTACGATATCATCGTGGACTTTTACGGCTTCAAGTGGCTGATCCAAACCACCGATCTCTGCCCTGTGGATAGCAGAATCGGCATTAAAATCGACCCAGACGGCATCCATATCATGAAAAAAAGCCATTATTCCGGAAATTATGGCGACTATAGTTCCTACAGCGAGGAATTTGAAGAAATTTCCTCCCTCTCGGAAGGGGAGGAGGGCGAGCATGAAGAATAGAATCTCCTACCTCTCGGCACCCTATGTGGTGTGGATGGGATTTTTCGTGGTGGCACCCATTGTGTTGATGGTTTTTTATGCCTTCACCACGGCAGAGGGTGAGTTTACCATGGAAAATTTCGTCAAATTGAGTGGCTACGGGGTCATTTTCTCTCGTTCCTTCCAATTAGCACTCATCGCCACCCTCATTTGCCTCGTGGTGGGGTATCCCATTGCGTGTATTTTAGCACGGGAAGGGGTCTCTTTCCAACGGCTCGCCATGATCTTGATCATGCTCCCCATGTGGATCAACTTTATTTTGCGCACCTATGCGTGGATGTCCCTCCTCGAAAACACAGGGATCATCAACACCTTTTTGGCAAATATCGGATTTTTCGCCCTTTTTAACTCGGTTTTCGGGACAGATATTGAGTATTTTCGTATGATCAACACCCAAGGAGCTGTAGTGCTCGGTATGGTGTATAACTATCTCCCTTTTATGATTCTCCCCATTTATTCGGTGATCATCAAGCAGGATACCACCCTTAACGAAGCAGCTCACGACCTCGGCGCAGATGGCATGACCGTCTTTCGTCGGGTGATCTTCCCTCTCTCTCTACCGGGGGTGCTTTCTGGAATTACCATGGTTTTCGTTCCCTCGG
>JAWXUK010000139.1:0-5484 GCA_044432785.1 Eubacteriales bacterium
ACCCTACTTACCACAGCAGTTGCAAAGGATATGGGGTATTCTGCTGGGCTTCATCGTGAGGCGCTCTACTCCATTGCGCTCATTCTATTTCTGTTTATTTTGGCACTTAACACCGTGATGAATCGTTACTTAAAACAAGGAGGAAACCATGACAAGACAACGTAAAACTGCTGATTTTTTGCGCAAATTCGCTGTGTATAGTGGGGCGTTTTTGGTGATGGCACTTCTAGTTTTGATGATTGGATATATTCTGGTGCGTGGACTGGGTGGGATTACTTGGGATTTTTTAAGCACGGCACCTAGTATCCTCAAAGGGACCTTTGGGATTTTACCCAATATCCTCAATACCCTCTATGTGATTTTGCTTTGCTTGGTGATCTCCCTTCCCTTGGGGGTTGGGGCTGCTGTCTATTTGACGGAATATGCCACAAATCCCAAGCTTAAAAGCCTGATTGAAGCAATGGTAGAGACCTTGGCTGCCATCCCTTCCATTATCTATGGTCTGGTGGGGATGCTCTTTTTCTGTAACTGGATGGGGCTGAAACTTAGTTTGCTCTCTGGTTGCCTTACCATGGTCATCGTGATTTTACCAACCATTATTCGTACTACGCAAGAGAGTCTTAAAACCGTTCCTGCTTCCTATCGTGAGGGGGCGCTTGGCTTGGGTGCCACAAAATGGCACATGATTCGCACCATTATCGTTCCTAGTGCTTTGGATGGGATCATCACAGGTGCCATTTTGGCTGTGGGACGTATTGTGGGGGAAAGTGCTGCTTTGCTCTTTACAGCTGGGCTTGCAACTGGTACAATAAATAGTATCTGGGATGCCTATGGAAAAAGTGGGGGGACGTTATCGGTTTCTCTCTACATGTATGCGATGGAAGAGGGCGAATTTGAGGTCGCTTTTACCATTGGAGCTGTGCTTCTCATCATCGTTTTCGCAATCAACGCTCTCACCATGTTGGTGCAACACAAGTTAAAGAAATCCTTTGAATAGGGAGGAAATTATGAATCATATTATTACTGCGAAAGAGGTCAACCTCTTTTATGGCGACTTTCATGCGCTTAAAAACATCAATCTGGAGATCTGCGAGAAGGAGATCACGGCACTGATCGGTCCTTCTGGTTGTGGAAAGTCTACCTTTTTGAAAACCCTAAACCGTATGAACGACCTTGTCCCCTCTGCTCGTGTGGAGGGGGAGATCCAGTTTCGTGGGGAGGACATTTATGCTCCCTCAATGGATGTGACCTTGCTGCGCAAACGTGTGGGGATGGTCTTTCAAAAACCCAACCCCTTTCCGATGAGTGTCTACGATAATATCGCCTATGGTCCTCGTCTGCATGGGGTGAAAAACAAGGTAGAACTTGACGAGATCGTGCGCAAATCCCTCGAAGGGGCAGCCATTTGGAACGAGGTCAAGGATCGGCTCAAGAAATCGGCCCTCGGTCTTTCTGGGGGACAACAGCAACGTCTGTGCATTGCAAGGGCGCTTGCCGTCGAGCCTGAAGTCCTCTTAATGGATGAGCCTACCTCGGCACTCGACCCTATTTCCACGGCAAAGGTGGAGGAGCTTGCAAGCGAGCTCAAAGAAAAGTATACCATCATTATTGTGACACACAATATGCAACAAGCTGTGCGTCTATCGGACAAAACTGCCTTTTTCCTGATGGGAGAACTGGTGGAGTACGAGGAGACCGATCAACTATTCTCAATGCCAAAAGAGCAAAAAACCGAGGATTATATTACAGGGAGGTTTGGATAATGCGATCGAAATTTGATCAACAACTTGAGGTGTTACACACCGAATTAATCTCGATGGGGGCACTGTGCGAGAACTTGATTGCCACCTCTGCACAGGCACTGATCACGAACGATATTCCCCTTGCCAAAACCGTGGCAACCAAGGGGGAAGAGGTGGATTTAAAGGAGCGAGATATCGAAAATCTCTGCATGAAGCTCCTGCTACAACAGCAACCCGTGGCAAAGGATTTGCGCCTGATCTCCTCTGCGCTTAAGATGATCACCGATATGGAACGGATTGGGGATCAAGCCGAGGATATTGCGCAAATTATCTGCTCGAATGGCTCGCTCAATCGGCACAACACAGCCCCTGTGCGTGAGATGGCGCAAGCCACAACAGCCATGGTGACCCAAAGTATTGATGCCTTCGTGCGCTCTGACCTCGAGATTGCACACAAAGTCATTGCCGATGATGATATTGTGGACGAGTGCTTTGCTCGGATTAAGTCGCAACTGGTGAATTCCTTTCATAAAGAGGGGCAAGAGGGGGAAAGTGCCCTTGATTTGCTGATGATTGCCAAATATTTCGAGAGGATTGGGGATCATGCAACAAATATTGCAGAGTGGGTGGTCTTTTCCATTACTGGATCCCACAAATTGGAGACATGATAGGGAGGTTCCACAATGATTTACTGTGTCGAAGATGACGCTGGCATTCGAAATATGATGGTCTATACCCTGAATGCTTCCCAAATTGAGGCAGAGGGGTTTTTGGATGGCGCTGCGCTGGAAGAGGGGCTTTCTCGTCGCCTCCCCGACCTCATTATGCTTGATATTATGCTCCCTGAGACCGATGGGCTCACTCTACTTGCTCGACTCAAAGAAAACCCTGCTACCTCGCATATTCCTGTGATTATGGCGACAGCAAAGGGGGAGGAATTTGATAAAGTGATCGGTCTGGACGGTGGAGCGGACGACTATTTGACAAAACCCTTCGGGATGATGGAGATGGTCTCTCGTGTTAAGGCTGTGCTACGTCGCACAACCCCGAAAGAAACCCCTTCGGCACTGACCTATCGAGAGATTACGTTGGACACAAGTGCTCATTCCATCACGGTATCTGGGGTTTTGGTGGAGCTATCTCTCAAGGAATTTCTCATTTTAGAAACTCTGCTCAAGGATAAGGGGATGGCTTTCACCCGTGATCAACTCTTAAACTCGGTTTGGGGGATGGATTACGACGGCGAGACTCGGACGGTGGATGTACACATTCGCAGTCTGCGACAGAAACTTGGGGACTGTGGAAAGTATATTCAAACGGTGCGTGGGATTGGCTATCGGATGGAGGGACTCTCATGAAAAAGAAAATATTCAATGCTTGTTTCCTGTGCGCTACCCTATCCATGCTGATCGCCATCACTCTGCTCACGGTGGTGATGTATCATCAAAATAACCGTGCCATTCTGGATGGAATTGGTCATCAAGCCACCCTTTCATCCATCGGCGTGGAGAGGATGGGGCTATCCTATTTCGAGGGACTGGATCATTCTGGATTTCGGCTCACTTGGGTGGCAAAGGATGGCTCGGTGATCTTCGATACCGATGCTGATGCTGCCACCATGGAAAATCACGGGGATCGTGAAGAGATCTATGAAGCATCCCTCTTCGGCTATGGCGAGGGGGAACGACTGTCTGGAACCTTGCTCGAGAAGCAACTCTACGGTGCCATGAGGCTATCGGATCAAAGCGTGCTTCGGGTCGCATACACCCAAGCCACTTGGCTCGCCTTTTTGAGTGGACAGGTCGGAACCCTTCTCTTTGTGGTGATGCTGACCCTACTCCTCGCCTTTTTCGTGGCTGGGAAGGTGACAACTGCAATTATCGAGCCCATCAATCGCCTTGATTTGGATCATCCCATTGCAAATGAGGGTGCATACGAGGAGATCGCCCCCCTACTTGCCAAAATGGAACGGCAACACTTGAAAATCAAAGGTCAACTGCGTGAGATGTCTAGTAAACAAGCAGAATTTGAACTCATTACCAGTGAGATGGAGGAGGCACTTCTCCTACTCGACGAAAAAGGGATCATTTTAACCTTGAATCACAGTGCCACACGGCTCTTCGAGACCAATCGCAAGGATAGCATCGGCGCTCACATTCTCACCCTGATTCGTGTGATTGATGTGCAGAATTTGGTCAAAGAAGGACTTTCTGGGACGAGGGGGGAAGCCATTTTGCCCATCGGTGGCAAGCAGTATCAGTTGGGGGTGAGCCCTATTGTGCGTGACGAATCGGTGGCTGGGGTGGTGATCCTCTTAGTCGATATTTCCGAGCGACTGCAAGGGGAGCGAATCCGTCGTGAGTTTACGGCAAATGTATCGCACGAGCTCAAAACCCCCCTCCACTCCATTTCAGGTTGCGCAGAACTCCTCGCAAATGGGATGGTGGCTCCTCAAGATGTCACCTCCTTCGGCACACAGATCTACGACGAGGCGCAACGCTTGGTGCGCTTGGTGGACGAGATCATCTCCCTCTCGCAACTGGATGAAGGGGCGCAAAATTTGAGTGTGGAAAAGGTCAACCTCTTCGAGATTGCGCAAGAGGTGGTCACCTCACTGGGGGAACTTGCAAATTCCTGTGATGTCTCCTTAGAACTGACAGGTGGACGTGGCATGGTGGAGGGCAACCCTCCCCTACTGCGCAGTATGGTCAAGAATTTGTGCGAGAATGGGGTGCGCTATCATCGTCCTTCTGGGAAGGTGACGGTGGATGTTGCGCAAGAGGAGGGATCTGTCATCCTCACTGTGACCGATAACGGCATCGGAATTGCAGAGGATCAACAGGACTTGATCTTTCAGCGCTTTTACCGAGTGGATAAGAGTCGCTCGAAGGAACATGGGGGGACCGGTCTTGGTCTTTCCATCGTCAAGCACGCACTCTCGCTACACAAGGGCGAGATCTCGCTCTCGAGTCAGTTAGGGCTTGGGACAACGATTAGAGTTGTGCTCCCCTCGGTGTCAGAATAAAATGAAATCCCCTCGCATCCTAGGATGTGAGGGGATATTTGTTATTTGGTTGCCCAGATTCCAGTGGCTTCGGCACGGAGATAGGCATTGATGAAGCCATCTAGTTCGCCATCCATCACACCACTGATATTACTGGTTTCGTGGTTTGTGCGATTGTCCTTTACCATTTGGTAGGGCATGAATACGTAGGAGCGAATCTGACTTCCCCACTCGATTTTGAGTTGTACCCCCTTGAGGTCGGAGATCTCTTCGGCTTTTTGTTGCATTTGGAGTTCCACGAGTTTTCCTCGGAGCATTTTCATACAGTTTTCTTTGTTTTGGAGCTGACTGCGCTCCTGTTGGGATGCCACAACCACCCCTGTGGGTTTGTGGATGAGACGGACGGCAGAGGAGGTTTTGTTGATGTGCTGTCCCCCTGCCCCTGAGGCACGGTAGACCTGCATTTCGATGTCTTCCGAGCGAATATCCACCTCCACATCGTCGGGGAGGTCGGGCATGATTTCCACCGAAGCGAAGGAGGTTTGACGACGTGCGTTGGAGTCGAAGGGAGAGACACGCACCAAGCGATGGACACCGTGTTCTCCACGCAGATAGCCGTAGGCATTTTCCCCCTCAATCATGACAGTGACCGACTTGATCCCTGCCTCCTCGCCGTCTTGGTAGTCCATCACCACGCAACGAAAGCCGTGAAGATCGGAAGAGCGTCGTGGAAGGGTA
>JAWXUK010000140.1:0-5469 GCA_044432785.1 Eubacteriales bacterium
TGGTGTCGTCGGGGTCAACCGTGGTGTCATCTGGGTCGGTTGTTGCGTCTGGATCCACCGTGGTGTCATCTGGGTCAACTGTGGTGTCGTCGTCGGTGTCTTCATCTTCTGTATCAGTGGAAACTTCTGGGAGACGTCCCACAGCCATGATATCAGAGGTGTAGAAAGGATCGTCGATGCCATCGAGGAAGATAACTGGGAGTCCGTCATAGAATCCACTACCAACCACTTCGCCTGCGATTTCGACAAGATTTCCGTCGTCATCAAGTGTACCAACCGTAACCACCTGTCCAACCAGAGCTGCGTTGTACATTTGGACGTTCATTTGGGTAAGTTCGTTCATGTTGGTGTTCATCTCGGTGACCGCTTGGGTCATGGTCATTTGGTTGAGTTGATTCATCATGTCGGTGGTGGATGCTGTGTTGTCAATGGTTTGGTATTGGAATTGTGCAATCATCAACGCAAGCATATCGGTGAAGTCGAGGGTGCTCGATGGCATATCATCTTCTGCGAGGGGGTCGTAACCTTCAGGACGATAGTCGGTGTAGCTCGTCGATGTACCAGTGGTTGTAGAGGTAGTGGTATCTGTTGTAGTGTCGTCGGTGGTGACATCGTCGGTGGTGGTATCATCGGTTTCGTCGATGGCTGCGAGTGCTTGCTCGAGCAGACTAGAAAAAGATTCGTCGTCTGTGCTCGTTGCTGTGCTCATGAATGTATTCGCTGTAGCAGTTTCATAGAGCGAGTTCATGGAACTTAAGGAATTGATTGTGCTCATAGGGTTTCCTTTCTTACTCTTCTGCAACTCCGGTTAAGCCGAGGCGTAGTTGTTGCATAAAGTCTTCAGTTTCTTGCTTTTGTGGTTTTGATTTCTGCTCTTGGTCTTGCTTGTTGTGACCATCGGGGTTTGCCTCAGGATTGCCTTGCTGTTGGGATTCTTGAGACTCTTCGGTCTGTTGGACTTCCACCGTGACGGTCTGTGAAGCGCCTTGTTGAAGGGCAGATGCTAGGTTACTCGAATGGTTTTGAAGCAGATTTGCAGCTGCACTATCCACAACCGAGATGACCACTTTGATAACACCTTCAACCGTTTGGGTGATGTCAGCGATGATGGTACCTAAATTTGCAGGGTTTAGGGTAAGTTGGATGGTTGTTTCCCCCTCTTGCACTGCCTTTAGGATTTTCTCAGCGAGTTGAGCTTCCATGTCGGGAGCCTCGGTGTCGATGGTCTCTGCCACTTTGACAGGTACCGATTCGAGCTCACGGAATACCGGTTGCTCCACTTCGTCGCCATCCAACTGGACCACATCATCTTTGGAAGTGGTTTGGGTCGTTTTGGTCTCGGTTTCGCCGTCGGCTTGTTCCCCTGTTTCGGTTTGGGCCTGTTCTGGGGTTTCCTCCATTGTCTCCACTACTTCGAGGGTTTCGATCTGCTCGGTTTCAACGGTCTCTTCAGGGGTTTCGATTAGGGCATCCAAAGTGATTGGAGCCTCTTCTGTCTCCTCCACAGTGACCTCAACTAGCTCGATCATTGCCTCTTCGAGAAGCACTTCCTCTACCTCTTGCACTTCAACCGGAACTTCCACGAGTTGTGTCAGGTCCACAACCTCTTCCATGGTAACAGGTTGCACCTCTTGAAGTCTGGAAGCTAACTCGAGGACGAGTGCGGCTGCCATTTCTAGTTGAAGTGTTTCGTTGTCACTCGAATTGGATTCGGTGGTTTGGGTTTCGGTGGTACTTTCGACTTTGCTTGATCCACTCGAAGAACTCGAGCTGTCAGACGAATTCGAGCTACTGGAAGAACTAGACGAACTAGAAGAGCTCGAGGAACTGCTCGTGTCAGGTTTGCTCTCGTACTGACTGCTTAGCATGTCGTCAAAACTCGTGCCACTGTCATTTTTACTAGAGGAATAGCTAGTAGTGTTGCTGCTTGTCTGCCCCATTTGCATAGGTAGACTAATTTCGTTCATATTCTCACCTCCTTTCAGTGTGTCGTTTATTTAAGCATTCCGACTCTGGGCAGACCAAGTTGCTGCAACCAGTTCGTCTATGAGTGCTTCCTCTGCTTTGAGTGCTTCGTGGTTGTACTCTGCAAGTTTTTTCTCACGAAGTTTTTCGGTGGACGAGGTATCTACTTTTGCGCTCACAACGGCTTGTCGTTTGATTTCTGCTTTATCACGCAACATCATAAGCCGTCTGTGGTGCATGGCAATTTCTTTTTCCAACACATTAAGACATCCTTGATAGCCCAAGGCATCTGCTGCCGTGATTCCCTCTTCTTTTTTCTGGCAATACTCGGCATTGAAGTTATCACGATCGGTTTCAGCTTTTTCGATGACATTTTGTTGCTCCACCACGAGTGCCTCTGCCTGTCCATATTCAAGTTGCGCCGCTTCGAGGACCTGTTGGCGATATCCTAAAATGGTTTCGAGTGAAAATTGAAATTTTTTCAAGAGTTTGTCTCCTTACCTGAAATCAGGTGTCTAAAATCCCTTTTAACATCTTTAAACTGCGCTCGTAGGAGACTTTTTCCCCTACTTCCTGTTTGAGAAAGTTGTTCACTACGTCGATCTTTGAGAGGGCGAAGTCCAATTTCGGGTTGGTCCCTGCTTTGTAGGCGCCAATTGCAACGAGGTCTGCATTTTTTTCGTAGGTTGCGAGAATATCACGCAGTTTCGAGACAAGAGCACGGTGGTTATCCGGCACTATCTCATTCATAAGACGTGAGATACTAGAACTGACTTCAATTGCCGGGAAGTGGTTTGCGTTTGCCAGTCTACGGGAGAGGACGATGTGTCCATCCAAGATACCACGAACGGTATCAGCGATGGGCTCATTGGTGTCGTCACCTTCGACAAGGACGGTATATACTCCGGTAATGGAACCTTTTTGAAAGTTTCCACTCCGTTCTAGGAGTTTGGGTAGTTCGGCATAGATGGATGGGGTATATCCACGTGCCACCGGTGGTTCACCAACGGCGAGTCCAATTTCACGTTGAGCCATCGCAAAACGAGTGAGGGAGTCCATCATGAGGAGGACATCTAAGCCTTGGTCACGGAAATATTCCGCAATTCCTGTGGCCACTGTGGGGCATTTCATGCGAAGCATGGCCGGCTGGTCCGAGGTTGCCACCACCAAGATGGAGCGACGCATTCCCTCTTCACCAAGGTCCTTTTGCACGAATTCGAGCACTTCACGTCCACGTTCTCCCACCAAAGCGATCACGTTGATATCTGCCTTGACGTTACGAGCGATCATGCCCATGAGGGTGGATTTACCCACACCAGAGCCAGCAAAGATGCCGATACGTTGCCCCTTTCCGATGGTAAGGGTCGAGTCGATTGCTTTTATTCCAAACTCCATACGCTCTCGAATAGGAGGGCGTGTGAGCGGATTGATATAAGTGCTGTCAATGCAATGGTTGTGCCCCCCTTGAAAGGGTTCTAGTCCATCGATGGGTTGCCCCAGTGCATTGATGATCCTTCCTCGAAGAAAGGGACCAACTTTAAGGTTAAGACGTTTTCCGGTATTACGAACGAAGTTTCCAGCAGATATCCCATTCATATTAGCATAGGGCATGAGTAGAATATGGTCGTTTTTGAAACCAACCACTTCTGCAGGGACCTGCCCTCCAGATTCTCCACTGTAAATACGACAAATATCGCCGATTGCAGCTCGACTTCCCGAGGCTTCGATTGACATTCCCACAATATTTTCAATTTTACCAGTGTGACTGATCGTGGTCGCTTTATTGATGTGTGGGATGACCTCTTGAAACATAACGAGCCTCCTTTAGAATGCTTAGAAGTTGTGAATCTCGTCGATGTTTTTGTGTTCCGAGATAATATCACGAATATTTGCCACCTGAGTGGTAAGACTTGCATCTATAATTTCTTCGGGTGTTTCGATGATACAGGTACCTAATTCGTCGTCTTGCATAGGAATGATTTTGATATGATCCGAGATAGATCCAAGGCTACTCGAGAGCATGGGCGAAATTTGTGCCATCCCCTTGCTATCGCAACCTGAGATATAAATGTGAACCCATTCACGACGTTTGAGCTTATCTGTGGCATTTTGAATCATGCGCACAATCACTTCGTGACTGGTCTTTAAACTGATACGAACCACCTTTTCTGCCACAGCAATGGCGAGATCGGCTAATTCTTCCTGGGTATTCATAATCATTTGTTCCCGAGATTCAGATGTGCTCTCGATGAAACGTTTGACCTCGTCTTGCATTTCTGCACTTAGGGTATCACGCTCTTCTTTCGCCTGAGCCACTGCGTCCACCATACCTCTGGCATAGCCTGCGCTGTAGCCCTCTTCATTTGCCATAGACTTAAGCATTTCAAGCTCAGCTTCGGCTTGTAGAGCTGCATCTTCCATGATCTTTTCCGCTTTTTCGTATGCAGCAGCGATGATGGCACGACTTTCGTCTTCGGCGATCTCTATAGGAGAAACTTCAGGAGGAGCAAATATGGCTTCGTTACCCTCTTGGCTTTCATCGTCCTCTTCTACCTCTTCTGAGAGATCAGAAACCTCCTCATGGAGGGCTGCGATTTCGGCTGCAAGGGCAGGATCTAGCTGAGTGATATCAACGGTGGGATCCGTTTCCGGTAAGACATAGGTCTCTGCCACAAATTTCGTATAATCTTTTATGACACTACGCAATGATATCATCTCCTCCGCCCTTCATGATAACCAGCTCGCCGGCTTCTTCTAGGCCACGGATGACGCCAACGATGCGTTGTTGCGCCTCTTCAACGTCCTTCATACGGACATTCGTCGTAATTTCCAGGTCATCTCGGATGGTTTCAGCCATACGACCTGACATATTGGAAAAGAGTTTGTTAGAAACATCTGGGTTGCTACTCTTAAGGGAGAGCACGATATCTCGCGCGTCGCAGTCTCGAATAAAGCGTTGCACTGAACGATCGTCCATAGTTACAATATCTTCAAAGACGAACATGCGCTTGCGAATTTCTTCTGCGAGCTCGTTGTTGCGTTCGCTCAGTCCGTCGAAGATGCCCTTCTCGCTTGAACGGTCGAGGTTGTTCATAATACTTGCGACATAGTCGATGCCGCCCACTTTGACGTTGTTGTTTGTCATAATACTCGAGAATCTCCGTTCCATCTCTGCCTCGATGATTTTAATGGCAGACGGAGAGGCTCCTTCCATTGTAGCAATGGATTCCACAACTTTGATTTGCTTTTCGGGGTCAAGTTGTTCGATGACTCCCGCAGCTTTATCAGGATCTAAGTAGGAGAGCACCAAAGCCATGGTTTGAGGACGCTCGTGTTGCAAGGAGGAATACAGAGATTTTGGGTCGGCATTGTTGAGGAAGGCAAACTCTCGATTTTTCATCGACTTTGTAACCTTCTCGAGGAGCGAGGAAGCAGTCTGACTTCCGAATGCCTGCTCGAGGACCGAACGTGCGTATTCTAGACCACCTTCGGTAACCGCTTTGT
>JAWXUK010000141.1:0-5464 GCA_044432785.1 Eubacteriales bacterium
CTGTTGCAATACGCCTGATTTATCCAGTGAGACTATATTGAGGTTCGGCTGCGCTTGGCGAGAAAAACCAGAGTGGTCCTCCTGCGTATGCTCCTCGGGTGGAGAGTTCATTTATAATGATTTCGGCATCCCATGTTGCGATACTTCGTTCTCGGCTGGCTGGGTCGGCTACCAAGATTTGTCCGGTTAAGGTGGCACCACGCAGAACGATGAAGTGACTGCCACTTGTGAAGTGTCCCTCTTGCATCAGGGCGACTGCGAATTTTCCGTCGAGGAGATGTCGCACCAATTCGGTTTGGGTGATCTCTTCTCGTGGGATGGAGATGACATCGAGATCGAAGGCTGCTGCAGTTCCATTTGCCATTAGGTGATAGGATCCACTTCCCGATGCCCAATACCCTTGCTCCACAAACCAATCTGCCATTTCCTGGGCATTGAGGTGATGGTCGGTCAAGGTGGAGACCACCATTGCCATAGAGGTGGGACCACAACCGTAGCCGGCGATGGAGTCTGAGCCGAAATTCCCCCATTGCTCGTCCATTTGATTATAGTAGAACAAATTGTGCGAGCCACCATACAACAGTTCCTCTCCTGTTTCGGGGTCGACACCAAAGTGGGTGATGGCAGAATTGGTGTAAAGGATGGGGGTGAGGGTTGAATCTTCGTATTTCTGGTTTTCCATCGCATCGGTTTCATCCTCTGGTTTGGGCTCTGGAATGAGTGAGATTGCAAATTCAGTGACGCTGTTTCCTAAGTAGACAAAGGTTTCACGGGTGTTTTCTAAGGTTGTTGTGACAAGGTTCTTGCTGAAGTGATAAGTTCGGCTAACCGTTGTGGAGACAACGCTAACGATTGGATCTGTGATTTTATAATATAGTTCTGGGCTAAAGATGCGAGCGAGAGCTAGTTCTACCCCAGTGATGCACGCAAGAGCGAGACATAGAATCAATATAACGTTTTTACGCTTCAAAGTTGCCTCCTTGTTGGAGTTAGTATGGAGTTCCTACTCAATGAGATAAGCTGAGCTACTTGGTGTGGCGAGGAAATCCTATCTCTTATTATATCAGAATGCCCTCTTTTTTTCTAGTGGAAAAAACTAACTTTTGAAAAAAAATATTTTTTTTTCTCATAACCCTTGCGAAAATTGGAATTATCATATAGAATAGAGATACTGGAATAGTCCATTCTTATCGAATGGGATGAAGGGTTCCATCTATTATATGAGATTCTAACCGAAGGGAAGTGTTGATATGCCTCAAATCCGCTTGGAGTCGGTGACCAAAGAATTTAAGGTTAACGGCGGTTATATGCGCAAGGGGATTGAAAATGTTTCGATTGAAATTAAGCAAGGCGAGTTTGTTTTTGTAGTCGGAAACAGTGGATCTGGAAAGAGTACTTTACTAAAGCTGATGAGTGGGGTGTTACCTGCTACCAGCGGTAATGTTTATATAGATGACGTGCGTATTACCAAGAAATTTGATTTGAATAAGAGTAAGTTGCGTCGCCATTTTGGTCACGTGTGGCAAGAGTCACAAATGATGCGCCGTAGAACCGTGGAAGATAACTTGACCATGGCTGCACGTGCTGGTGGTACGGTGAGGCATATTCCCGAAACCGTGAAGAAAGCACTTGGATTGGTGGGAATGGCGGGAGCACAGGAACGTTTTCCCGGGGAACTATCCTTAGGCGAGGCACGTCGGGTCGAGCTTGCTCGTGCCATTATCAATAGCCCTGATTTTTTACTGGTGGATGAGATTACTGCAAATTTGGATAATGATAACATTATGGATTTATTTGAACTGCTCAAAGAACTTAATCGCCTCGGAACAACGGTTGTGATGGTGACCCACGCAAGCGATTATGTGAACATTATGCGTCGTCGTGTGGTTACCATGGTGGGTGGACGGCTCATTGGTGATGTTCCTAACGGTAGATACGGAGATATTATTGCTAAGAAGTTTTAGGGAAAATACCCTGACAACTGGGGCAATCCCTTAAATTATAATACGAGGTAATCAAAATGAATAACCCGCAAAATGACCTCATCTTTGCCCTTGATATTGGTACACGCAGTGTGATTGGTATTGTTGGGCGGATGGAAAATGATATGTTTCATATCCTCCATATGGTGCGAGAAGAACACACGAAACGTGCGATGTTGGATGGACAAATTGAAGATATAGACCAAGTTGCTAAAGTTACCATGTCGGTGAAGCTAAGGTTAGAGGAATTGACCGAGTGTACCTTAACCAAGGTTTGTGTGGCTGCTGCTGGACGTTCCCTTCGGATGGAGCGTGCGACAGCTTTGGTGGAACTATCGCAAGTGCAAGTGGTAACGGATGAACTGATTAGTCAACTCGAAGCGGTAGCCGTCGTGGAAGCCGAAGAGAAATTGATTGAACACGATAAAGATCAACGTTATTTTTTGGTGGGCTATACAGTGGCACAATATGCCCTCGATCGCTACCCCATGACCACCATAAAAGGACACAGAGGACAACGGTTAGAAGCTGATATTGTTGCCACTTTTCTACCTAGTCAAGTGGTGGAAGGACTTTATTCTGTGGTGCAACTTGCTGGCTTAGAAGTGGCGAGTTTGACCTTAGAGCCAATTGCTGCTTTGAATGCTGTGATTCCACAGGATTTGCATCTTTTAAACCTTGTTTTGGTGGATATTGGCGCTGGAACTTCGGATATTGCTGTTTGCCGTGATGGTAGCGTGGTGGGATACACCATGGCGACCACAGCCGGTGACGAGATTACCGAGGCTATGATGAAGCACTTTTTGGTGGACTTTAACACAGCAGAACAAATGAAGGTCCAATTGCATTCTGAAAGTCAGAAATTTGTGGATGTTTTGGGGGCTGACCAAACGGTGAGCGGCCAACAAATACGAGATTCTATCGCTGCACCATTGAAAGTGCTTGCCAAAGAAATTGCAAAGCAAATCCTCGCCATGAATGGTTGCGCCCCTGCAGCTGTCTTTTTGGCTGGAGGAGGCTCGAAACTCGAAGGGTTATCCCAACTCATTGCAGAATATTTAGAGATTGATCCACGTTATGTTGCCATTGGTGGTAATAATTTTAAACGTACCACCTTCTATGATCAAGGCGATATTGCTGACCCTGAATATGCAACACCACTTGGTATTGCTGTGTCTGCTGGGTTCGGGCTGATTAACGATAGTTACCATATTACCTTAAACGGTAAAGAAGCCAAATTGTTCCGCAGTGGCGTGCTTACCATTATGGATGTTTTGATGATGAACGGTTATTCTGCTGCTGCCTTGATCGGTCGAACTGGCAAAAATTTGGCAGTGATGGTCAATGGCAATAAAAAAATCATTCGTGGAAAACCATCTATCCCTGGGATTCTCCGTCTTAATGGGGAACAAGCAGCGGCTGCCACAGTGGTTCGTGCTGCAGACGATATTTATTTCGTGCCGGCCATTGATGGGGTTTCTGCCGAAGCTACGGTGGGTGACCTTTTGGGTGATTATAGTGGAGATGCCTATCTCAACTGACGTTTGGTGGATCGTGAGATTAGTTTGACCAACGGGGACGCCATTACAACCGACGATTATAATATTCAACCGGTTTCTAAACAATGGGTGCGCCCCCTCACGCAATCTGAACTTGAGCAGAGCGAATCCGAATTTGAAGAGTCTGACGAAGAATTAGAGGAGCGAGAAGAATCCCATTCTGTGGAGTCTCCGGCAGAAGATCAAGACCCACCAAATTTGGTGGAAATTCCACTTGCACCACCCCTTACCGTCCTCCCTGTCACCGAAGATCAGGTTTATGATAATTTAGGAACCACTCAGACTACCCCTGAGCCAGTCATGCCTACCCCCGAACCTGTAGTTCCTACCCCAGAGACGGTTGCTCCTGCACCCGAGGAAGAACCCTATTACCCCACTGCGCAGGGCGAGGTTGCGAAATTTGCAAATGGTGCGAAAAAAGAGAGTTTGGAAGAAATCCTGAAGGAATTTTTACAGGTAGCCAAGGAAACCGAGTCTGGTCCACCGGCGCAAGAGATGGAGAAGGTTCCATATCCCCCTGTTAGCGAGCAACCCGTCTTGCAAGAGATCAAGTCGGTGGAGTACGAAGAGGTGCGAGAGAATGTCGGTCAAGCCGAGATTGCACAGCCACACGAGGAAGCTGCGAAGCCTTCGATTGGAAGAGAGGCACCCATTTTCTTAAATGGTGTTCCTTTAGAATTAGAACCCAAGCCGGATGGAAGTGCTTATCATTTGATGGATTTGCTCCTTCATACCAAGATTGATTTTTGTAATGTGAGTGCCCCCATTCTTATGAAGGTCAATGGCGAGGATAGCTATTTCGTGCAAGAACTCAAACCCGGAGATCAAGTCATCATAGAGGAACAGATGTCGTGATATAAAACATTAAACTGCCTAAAGGAAGAGGTGTTGAAATGAAACTCAAATTATTGCTGTCAAGCCTGTGCTTGCTTACCCTTGCGAGCTGTGGTGGCGATGCTGAGGAAGAGATTGTTTATCAAGAAGGCCCGATCGAAATGCCTTCGGAATATGTGCTAACGGCAGATGATACTGCCCCTGCTTTTTACGTTGACGTATTAAACGGGGTACTTGCAAATAGTATTTATGTTCCGGAAGAAGAAGAGGTATTTGAGGAGATTTTGCTCGACGAGGAGACCCTGACCGACGAGGAAAAGGCACTCCTTGAAGCTCATGCTGCCATTTTGGCGGAGGAAGCTGCCGCGGCAGCAGCCATCAAAGCAGCGGAGTCTGCCCTTGCGCAGGAGGAACTGACCCTCTATAACAATCGGATTTCTAGTATCATGTTGGTGAGCTTTATCGATCCTACTGAGAAGAATGAGGCGGCGCTTGCGGAGGCGCAGGCAGAGCGTCAAGCCTTAGTGGATGAAGCGATACAAGCGAAAGCAAAAGCGGATAAGCTTGCTGAGGCAGCAGCGAAGGTTGCTGAGAAAAATGGCGAAACCGTTACAGAGGAGCAGCTCTCTTCCGAAGAAGAAGAGATTCCGATTGAGGATCAATTTCCACCTGCTACCGTTAAGTTTGCGCCCTATTGCTATACCTATGACCTGATTCAAGTAGGGGAGAGTGGCGGTAAGGTCACAGGCGAGTATATCGAACTCCTCAAAGGATTTGGGTTTACAGTAGTGGATGGGTTCCACCCCATTGATGGCGTATTCTATGAAATGCTATCCCCTGATTATACCCAACGTGCTGGTACAGTCGTTGTTGCAAAAAAAATGAGCTGGGATGGGCAACTCTTTGTGATCATGGTGGACTGGACAGCTACCGGTGCTGTGGTTTCTGTCTATAATGAGACTGGAACCATCTATATTCCTCCGATTAAGAAGGTCGAGGACGAGAATGCGTCCACTTCGGGTGGCTCGCTGAGTATTCAAGATGCACTCAATTTCATTACCAATCGTAACCCATCTGATCTTGGTCTGG
>JAWXUK010000142.1:0-5384 GCA_044432785.1 Eubacteriales bacterium
AGAGAGCCTGCCACATCGGCAAGTCCCCCTGTTTTGACAAAGGGTGCCACTTCGGATGCCGCAAATAAAATGTTCATAAACAAGTCCCTTCTAAACGATGGAATTTTTTTCGATGACGAGGGGGCAAGTGGAGTGTCCCATCAGTTTACGGTTGGCAGTGACCTCGACGTTTTTATCCGTGATGACGTGGGAGATCTTTGCCCCGGCTTTGATGATGGTTCCTTGCATTAAGATGCTGTTTGAGACCGTTGCCCCTTCTTCCACGATGACACCTCGAGAGAGAATGCAGTTTGTGAGGGTGCCACTGATGTGGCATCCATCTGCGAGGAGGCAGTTGGAAGAGGATCCTGTGGGGGAGTGGTAGGTCGAGGCGTTGGTTTGATCCTTGGTTGCGATGGGGCGATCGGGGTTGAATAGGTCGGCACGCACGGCAGGATCGAGGAGATCCATCGAGTATTTGAAATAGTTGATCACCGAATGGAGGTGAGTGGAGAACCCCTTGTGGAGGTAAGGCATGACCTTGAGGCTGTGGAGGCGAGGGAGCACGCCGTCGAGGCTGAAGCTATATTGATTGTGCGAGGTGCAATATTCGATGATTTCGAGTAGGAGTTTTTTGGAGAGGACGTAGACCTGAAGGGAGCGTAGACGGTTTTCTGGGTCGACGCAGTAGGGCTCGAAGTCGATGACCTGTCCGTTTTCGTCGAGGGTGATATAGTTTTTGGTTTTTGCTTGTGGGGTGACAGGGGTTGCCACGATGGTGATGTCGGCACTGGTGTCGAGGTGTTGCTTGAAGATTGCCGAGACATCGAGGTTTGCCGCGATATCACCCCAGGCGACGATGACGTGCTCTTGACGGATATTTTGGAGGTAGCCAAGGGCTGAGGAGAGTGCATCGATAGAGCCACGATAGGCCCCACCTCCACTACGGACATTGCCGAAAGGGGGAAGGATGCGCAGACCACCCTGCTTACGAGAGAGGTCCCACTCTTTGCCGTTTCCGACGTGGTCGAGGAGGGATTGATAACTCTCGTGGACGATCATGCCGACGTTGTCGATGCCGGCGTTGATGTAGTTCGAGAGCATGAAGTCTACCAGTCGGTATTGTCCACCGAAGGGGATGGAACAGGTGTTGCGTGGGCGAGTGAGGTCGCCTAAATTGACATCGGAGCGATGCGCCCAGATGATCCCTGCTAAATCATTCATAGTTTATCCCCCTTTTCTACGTTGGTACGCACGATGGCGCCGGGTGAGATGACGGCCCCTGCGCCGACATCTAAGCCACCGGCCACCACCGTGATTCCCCAGTCGGGGTTTGAAATGTCGGGGGGAGAGCCGAGGGTTGCACCCTTTTGAATGGTGGTTTTTTCTGCCACGATGGTGTATTCCACCACAGCCCCTGATTTGACCACGGTACCCGGCATTAAGATGGAGTAATCTACCTTTGCGCCCTCTTCCACGATGACAGAGTGGAAGATGACCGAGTTTTCGACGGTGCCATAAATTTCGCAACCACTGGTGACCACCGAGTGTGAGATTTCTGCCTTATCCCCTGTGAAGTGTGGGGGGAGGACAGGGCTTCTTGAGTGGATAGGCCAGTTATCATTTGCCTCTTCCCCACTGATGTGGGTGGCGAGCATATCCATATTAGCATCCCAAAGGGAGGAGATGGTTCCGACATCCTTCCAGTAGCCATCGAAGCGATATGCCACCAGTTTTTCCCCTGCGCCAAGCATGGAGGGGATGATATTTTGTCCGAAATCGTTGGAGGAGGCTTTGTTTGCCTCGTCCTCGATGAGAAATTCACGCAATTTTGCCCAGGTGAAGATGTAGATCCCCATGGAAGCGAGGTTGCTTTTGGGGTTTTCGGGTTTTTCTTCGAATTCGTAGACCTCGTCGTTCTCGTTGACGTTCATGATGCCAAAGCGCTTTGCCTCTTCTAAACTAACCTCGAGGACAGCGATGGTACAGGCAGCTTCGGTCTCTTTGTGGTGGGCGAGCATTTTACTGTAATCCATTTTATAGATATGGTCCCCCGATAGGATGACCACGTATTCGGGGTCGTAGAGGTCGACAAAACCGATATTTTGGTAGATGGCATTTGCAGTGCCTTTGTACCATGTGCCGGCATCCCCCTCTTTTACGTATGGGGGGAGGATATGGACACCACCGTGGCTACGGTCGAGATCCCATGCCTGTCCACTGCCGATGTAGCTATTGAGCTCGAGTGGTTGGTATTGTGTGAGCACTCCCACGGTATCTATCCCCGAGTTGATACAGTTGGAGAGGGGATAGTCAATGATGCGATATTTTCCACCGAAGGGGACGGCTGGTTTTGCGACGTGGTTTGTGAGGGCATAGAGACGGCTTCCCTGTCCACCTGCAAGCAGCATTGCGATCATTTCTTTTTTCATTTACACACCTCGTAACGTTGAATTTAGGGGGTTATTGCTTCTCTTCCTTTTTCGTGCGAGTGATCTTTTTTGGTCGGCCCACTTTTTTGACGGATTCTGCAGTGAGATCCACTACTTTTTTAGGTCTGCCCACCTTTTTGGCAGGTTCGGCATCCTTTTTAGGGCGACCGATTTTTTTAGGGGTTTCTGCAGTGAGATCCACTACTTTTTTAGGTCTGCCCACCTTTTTTGGCGCATCCGAGGTGGTCTCGGCTACTTTTTTAGGACGTCCCACTTTTTTGAGTGTGGTGGGTTCGGCATCCTTTTTAGGGCGACCGATTTTCTTAGGGGCAGATTCGCTAGATTGCTTTGGCTCGTCTGTTTTTTTGGTGCGTGTTGCTTTTTTTGGAGGGGTGGAGATGCATCGGAACATGACGGCTGAATTGGGGGGGAGGTTGATTTCGATGGAGTGCTCCTTGCCCAAGTAGTCCCCTTCGGTGGTGGTGAGGGGGATGCCGTTGTGGTTA
This sequence comes from Eubacteriales bacterium, assembly GCA_044432785.1. Lineage (GTDB taxonomy): Bacteria > Bacillota > Clostridia > Oscillospirales > Oscillospiraceae > JAWXUK01. Next base: position 2,918 of record JAWXUK010000142.1, read on the forward strand.
TCGGCGCCACCAAAGGGTGCCCAGTCGGTGTTGAATACCTCTTGCCAGACACCGGCATTGGGGAGGGGGAGACGGTAGCCGTTACGGTGGACGGGGGAGAAGTTGCAGACCACGGCGAGGGGGTTGCCCTTTTTATCGTAACGAGCGAAGGCAACCGTGTTACCCAGATTATCATCGGCATAGAGCCATTGGAAACCAGCCCACGAAGTATCTTGTTCCCAGAGGGAGGGGGTTTCGAGGTAGAACTGGTTGATTTGACGGTGAAACTCTTGAATTTGTTGGTGGGGGAGGTGCTCTAAGAGGTGCCAATCGAGGGAATAGGTTTCGCACCATTCATTCCATTGGCCAAATTCGGCACCCATGAAGGTGAGCATTTTGCCTGGGTGGGCGAGTTGGTAGGCGTAGAAGGCACGGGAGGCCGATAGCTTCTCGTAGGTGTCCCCCTTCATTTTGCCGAGGTATGAACTCTTTTTATGAACCACTTCGTCATGGGAGAAGGGGAGGACATAATTCTCGTTAAAGGCGTACATCAGCGAGAAGGTGAGATCTTTGTGGTGGTGCTGACGAGCCAACGGCTCTTGCTTGAGGTAGTGGCACATATCGTTCATCCAACCCATGTTCCACTTGAAGTTGAAGCCTAGGCCACCGGCGTCTACAGGACCTGTGACCTGTCCCCAAGCTGAGGATTCCTCTGCAATCATGAGGGCATTGGGGTAGCGAGAGAAGATCAGTGTGTTAAGGTCACGGAGGAATTGGATGGCTTCGATATTTTCTTCGCCTCCGTGGACATTAGGCGCCCAACCACCGTCCTCTCTGCCGAAGCTGAGGTAGAGCATGGAGGAGACTGCATCTACACGGAGTCCGTCGACATGGAACTCGGTGAGCCAATACATGGCAGAGGAGAAGAGGAAGGAGCGCACTTCAGGGCGACCTAAGTCGAATGCGTTGGTGCCCCATTGAGGACGTTCCCCTTTGGTGGGGTCGGGGTATTCGTAGGTGGGGGTGCCATCGAATTGGTAGAGTCCGAAGGCATCACGTGGGAAGTGGGCAGGGACCCAGTCGAGGATGACCGAGATCCCACCGAGGTGGAGTTGATCCACGAGGTATTTAAAGTCGTCAGGGGTGCCGAAACGGCTGGTTGCCGAGTAGAACCCTGATACCTGATAGCCCCAGGATTCGTCGAGGGGATGCTCCATAATGGGGAGAAACTCGACGTGGGTATAGCCCATTTCCTTGAGGTAAGGGACCAAGAGGGTGGCACTTTCACGGTAGGTGAGAAATTCGCCCTCGCCATTGCGACGCCAAGAACCGAGGTGGCACTCGTAGATGTTCATGGGGGCATCGTAAGGGGCGGTTTTTTTTCGGTGCTTGAGCCAAGCATCGTCGTTCCATTGGTATTGGTCGAGTGGGTAGAGCTTGGAGGCATTATCGGGACGGGTTTCGCAGTGGAAGGCATAGGGGTCGGTTTTGGCGAGGATACGTCCGTCGTGGGTGTGGACGGCATATTTATAGCTATCGTATTGTTGGAGGCCTGGGATGAAACCTTCCCAGATGCCACCTTCGAGGCGTGTGAGGGGGTGGGAGGAATCGTTCCATCCGTTGAAATCACCCATGACGCAGAGCGCACTTGCGTTGGGCGCCCAGACCAAGAAGCGATAGCCAGAGATGTCATCTTGGGTATCGGGGTGGCTACCAAAATAACGATAGGCATCGGTGCTATTTCCGTTTGTAAAGGACTCTAGTCCGAGGTAGCGGTCGAATTCGGTTGGATTGTTTTTTTTCATTTGTAACACGCCCTTATCATAAAATTGAGTGGCGAGAACACCCCGAAATCAGGGGGTGGAGCACCACGATGGTTTGCGAATTTGGGTGCGATGGGTATGCGAGGGAGATAGATGGTTTTCTTCACCTACTATAATATAACAAATAGTGGAAAAAGTCAAGGGTAAGAGGGGAGAAAGTTTGCAGAAAGAATGTGGCTATCCAATGCTTTTTTTAGTTGACATCACCAAAGAAAGATCAGCCCTCTGCCATCACTAAAGTGCGTAGAAGTTGCCAGAAAAGAGCGAGGGTGGTGAGGCGTGGGACCTCTTCGGTGGCGAGGAAGGGGAGTTCGGCAAGGAGGGTATCGCCACTGCGCACCATGAGGGAGCCCAGAATTTGACCTTGAACCACTGGGGCTTCTACCGTTTCGGGGAGGAGAATTTCAGTGGTGATTGAGGAAATTTGGGACTTTAAAAGCAGGAGCCTAGTCTGGGCGGAGAGGGCTGGTTGGAGGTAGCTTTTGTTGCCGAGGATGACCTCCATCGGAGGGATGGGGGCTTGGGGGTGGACCTCGTGGAGGGCGTAGGTGGCGAAGCCGTAGTCGAGGAGCTTTGTGGCATCCTCGAATCGTTCCTCCGACGTGGGTGCCTTGAGGATCACAGCGATGAGAGCGAGGTCATCCCGTTCGGCAGTGGCAGAAAGG
>JAWXUK010000143.1:0-5360 GCA_044432785.1 Eubacteriales bacterium
TCGTTGAAAGAGGAGAACCGATTCTAAGGTCTCTTCCCCAAAAATGCCGTCGATGGCGATGACAGGGAGAAATTCGTAGTGAAAGCCCAACAGTCGTAACATATTTTGGAGGGATGCCACGGGATTTGCAAGCAGAGATTCCTCTACCTTTTGTTGCAATACTGGATCAACCATAGTGCTCACCATCCTTTTGTCCGACTTGAAGTGGGGATCCTTGATATTGTCCCCCCACTGGTTGTTGGTAATTTCCACTCTCGGGGAAGGCTATGGAGTCTTGCTGTAGGGCGAATTCTAGTTGATAGTAATCGTGGTAGAGTGCCTCCCATGTGGTTCTGCCCACGATGCCGTCGGGGGAGAGTCCTGCCCTTTGCTGATAGGCAATCACGGCTTGGGTGGTGGATGGGCCGAAGAATCCGTCGATGGCGAGGATACGCAGTTCGGTGTTAAATTCGGCGAGGAGGTTTAGCATATACTGCAAGACCGTGACCGATTCCCCTCGATCCCCCTCTCGTAGCACCCCTGAATATTGGAAGCTGACCTGCGTGAAGCTTTGACCGAGGCTGACAAGTTCCGAGAGTTGGTTGACACCGACATAGAGGTAAACCAGTTTATACCAGGTCACTTTGCCCACGATACCATCCGAGGCAAGGTTGAAAATGCGCTGAAATTCTTTGATTGCGTTCTCTGTTTGCTGGTTGTAGATCCCGTTGACAGGGGAGATTTTGGGGATGGCTGGGTAGTTTTGCGAGATACGGTTTAGGCTGACCTGTACCACCGTAACTGCCTCCCCTGTCGAGCCTAAGCGAAGCGGAATGCCGTTGTAGGAAGGGATGATGTCCTCCACTGGGGCACCTACCACCAGTTCTATTTCGTCTCCGTAGTAGTATTTCAGAATTTCCACCGAGTTTAGTCCTTTAAGTGCGAGTTCTTGGCTTCCCCATTGGGACATGCCGTCGCACTTCGAGGTGGTGCCGTTGCAAAACTTGGCGGCGAGAGGTTCTACAAACCCCTTGATTCGGATGTAATTATCGAAAATTTCGTCCACGGCGATCGCTACATTTTCAAAGATGGGGGCCCCAACCGTGTATTGCTGATCCATTGCCGTGGTGGAGGTGATGTTGAAATTGTAGCCCTGACTTGGGTAAAATTCGGTGTAGACACGATTGAGGGCGTAGGATATGATGGCGAGGATATTCGCCCTGATGGCAGACGGTTCCCATGTGGGATAGATTTCGCACGAGGTGACGTTTTTGACGTAATCTGGAAATGGAACCGTGATATTTGGGGCATTTGACGAGGGAAGCCCTAAATGGACGATGATATTGCGTGGAATATACGGGATGACACTGATTGCCATGGTTTCCCTCCTTTACAATGTTTGGGTTGGGAGCTCTATCATTTCTTGTTCGACCAAGCTAGATTCCCCTTCTGCGAGGGGGGTGAGTTCCACGGGTTGGATGGTTTCAACGTCGGGGAAGACCTGTACTCCGATGATGCGCATCGAGATATAATCGGGGTGTTCCACCCATACGTCCCATAGTCCGTACCCTCTGCCCGAGCTTGGTTCGGTACTGTTATCTGGGTCGGGGGCTGTTACGGTGATGGGCTGGATGTTTCCACTGGTGTTTGTGATTTGCAGGCTTTTGATTCCCATTTTTTTGCGACCATCGGTGATCAAAACGGTGGCACCCTCAACTGGAATTTTGGCACGACTGGTGGTGACACGCACGATTAGCTGTCCTGTTGTCATAAAAAAGCACTCCTTTCGTCTTTTCTCCATTCTATGCAGAAGTGTCGAGAGGGTGAAAAATCCCCTACAACTTTTTGGGTTGTAGGGGATTCGTCCTGTCGAATAAGGCACAGCCTTTTCCGACAGATTAGGTAAGCAAGAAAAAACAGCTCGATTCCTAACGAAATTATCGCTGATTTTTCTTGAGAAGTGCTTTATCTCTGGCAAAGCCAGAGATAAAGACTTATTTTGATTCTATTTCGCCCCTTTCGAGGGGTGAAACTCTGCGAGACTCTTCTTAAGAGACTTTTTGGGTTGTAAGGGGTTGTGATTACTTGTTATTCTCTAAAGTGGTTTGCCATAATTTGTTATATTCTAGGCATTGGCTTAAAATTTTACTGGCGTAGACCAAAGTTCCGATTTCGGAGGGTTTCCAAGTACGTGGACGGAGATAATCCTCGAATCCGATGGCATATTGCACCTTTTCCTCTTTGGCTAGGAAGGATACCACGAAGGATTTGACCCCACGTTTTTTGACGGAATTTGCAGTATCTTGGTTTGTGAGGGTATCGAAGTCGGCACAAGTAAAGACACGATTATCATCGGCTTGAGCAAAGAGGTCGTGCATTTCTTTGTTCGTGATCACCTTCTCGTCGTCTCGAGACTCTTCAATACCGTTGTTGCACCATTCAAACACGTTGTAATAATGGCTCTCGTCGGAGGAGATTTGGTAGACGAAATTTCGGTGGAGTCCATACCGAGTACCGAGACGTCGGAGCACTGCGCCGATTGCAAATTCAACGTCGCTTGTGTTGAAGACAAGGCTGAAAATATCAGCGATGATCCCTTGGTCGAAGGTTTGCAGGTCGTTACGAGAACGTGCGTCGATGGTGGTGACCTCGGTGGTGCCGTGGGAGAGAGCCGTGGTGTAGAAGGTGTATGTATTTTTTCCACGGTGTTTGGATTCGTATAGCGCCTTGTCGCCGTTGACGTATAGCTCGTGGAAGGTGATACCGTCCTCGGGATATTTCGCTATACCGACGCTACCCGAGATACGATAGGACTGTTGATTCCCACGATAGACCTTGTTTAGGATGGCGAGCACCTGTTTTGCCTTGAGTTCTAAGGCTTCTTTGGAGGAGACATTGCGCAGGAAGATCATAAATTCATCTCCCCCGATACGACCGACAAAGTCGCTCTCACGGAAAATTTCACGCATTCCTTCCCCGATCTCTTTGAGGACGATATCCCCGAAGTGGTGCCCTAGGTTATCGTTAATTCCCTTAAAGTTATCAATATCGAGGACGAAAATGGCGTGGTCGCCCTCATTTTCTTGGATGGTGTGTGTGACGATCTCTTCAAAGCCTGCCTTGGTCATGCAACCTGTGAGGGGATCGGTGTTCATCTTTTCTTCGAGGCGTTTTTCCTCTTGTTTATTACGGATCATTCCGACGGCATCGATGGGATTTCCCTCGCTATCACGGGTGACCATGTAATCGCACTCGTACCAAATCTGTTTCCCCTCTTTGTTAAAGACACGGAAGGGGGTAGGATGCTCGTTTCCTCGGAACATTTGACGGCACATTTCGCTAAAGCACTCGATATCATCTTCGTGAATGATGTTGCGCTCTAAGAGGAAGTGAGGATAGTTTTCCTCAATGGGCGAGAGTCCGAATGCCTTCATGATGGGGCCGTAATAGTGGATGGTGGCAGTTTTCAGGTCTAAACGGAATAGGAGATCGTGGGAGAGTTGGTAAACCGTGTCGAAAAAGGCTTGGTCTGCCTCTAATTTTTTGATTTGCTCCACTTTGTGATCGATGATGCTGATTTTGCAATAGAGCAGGATGTCGGAGTCCTTGGAGTTTAGTTGGATTTGCACCCCTGAAAGGTCGACGGTACGGAACCGTCCCATTGCATCTAAGAGCTCGATTTCTAGCTTAAAGTTGCGATTTTTACGGACACTTTCCCGAATATGAAGCAAATATCCCTTTCTTTTGGCTGGGTTCATTGCCTCATAGAGGCTTTTCTCGAAGAAATCATTGAATTTACGATGATCTTCGCTAAAATGACAGTGGAAGGATTCGTTTCCGTATTTGTAGGAGAGGCTATCGTTTAGGGCGACGACCACGACCGGCTCGGGAAATTCACGGATGACACTTGGGAAACTGCCCACTTCGTCAACATCCCAAATACTTTTGAGGACCACATAGACCTCTTCCCTCGTACGGTCGACATAACCTGCGTTGAGGTTACATCGAAAGCGCTTGCCACCTCGAGGAGTGATCAAAATATCATAGACTTCGCAGGTTCCATTCAAGTTGATTAGGGAGATGATTCGCTCACGGATGGTTTCGTATTCCCATTCGTGGATAAAGATATCCACCAACTCTATGGTTGAAAAATCGTTTTCGTCGGTTTGGATGCCGAGTAGTTTTTTGCAGGATTTATTGATGAAGGTGGTATATTGTCCTTTGAAGTTGACAATCATCAGCGCTTGTGAGAGTTCGTCTAACAGATTCATTTCTTTCATGTTGGATTCTCACTCCTTTCGGTTATTTCTTGCCAGATGGTTGGGTCGGTTCCAGGTTCGCACCACCATACTACGTTGGGGGTGATTTGGAGATAACTTTTGCCATTATGGGAGACCACGCAGTTATGTCCATACATCCCCAATGCTTCGTTTTCTCGTGACCATGGCGCAACCTCACCTTCGGGGAGGGTGGTTTGATCGGTTGGGGGGATGGGGGTAATCGGTGTGATCACCGATCCGTCTTGGAATGCTTTGTAGATGGTGGCGTGCTCGTATTGCTGTGAGATTCCTTTGTTCTCTTGGGTCATAGAGTCACGGTTGATGCTCCAGTAGGATACCATATTGATGTTGCGCTCTTGCGCAGCAGCCACCACGAGCGAGGAATCTGCTTGGGTGAAGATGGGGTGTGCCTCGCCCTCGAAGCCGATGGAGGTGATGACCCCGATTTTGTTGTATGCCTCTTGGGTGGTGAGGGTGATTCCTACCTTTTGATACTCCTCGATGATCTGGCGCATGGTGCTATCCATGGCATCCACCGAGCCCACGGCATAGTCGCCAAAGTAGGCACCGTAGCACATTGCCATAATGTTGACAAGTTTGATGTCCACCCCTGCTTCGAGGTAGGCTCGCAGGGTGCCCACCCCCCAATCCGAGGTGAGCCCTGTGGGGAGGACCGGAAGGGTGATCGCTACCTCTACCCCTGTGTTCTCTTGCACCAGTTTCATGGCTTGGGCATTGAGCTTATTGGTCTCGTATCCTTGGGCAGCTCCCTCGATATCGAGGTCGATGCGAGTGAGGTTGAAGCCGTCGATGATGTGGGTGTATGTATTGACCAAGACCTCGAGGTCGTCTGTATATTGGTAGAGGTTACGCTCGTTTAGTCCCCCAATGGAAATGGTGACATCCCCACCAGCCGCACGGACATCACGGATTGCCTTCTTGATTCCTTGGTATTGGGTGTTGGTGTCGGCGTGATCTTCCGAGAGGACATCAAAGGCAGCGAAGCCCCAATTTAAGACCCCATCGGTCACCGTACTATCCACGGCGTTGATGAAGCCGAGGTTGAAATATTTGATCCCTGTGTCAGCCATGACTTGGTGG
>JAWXUK010000144.1:0-5324 GCA_044432785.1 Eubacteriales bacterium
AATATCCATTTACTCAGTTCCCCCTCCACCATGAGGGACTGCACCGATTGCGCATCATGCTCGAGGAGATTTTCCTTCCCTTGCGTGGGGGGAAGATGGTAGAAAAGCCCTGCCATGACCTGCCGTTTTGCCGACATATCGCAATCCACACGGCGCAAACAGTCGATGATGCGATTTTCAGCATCCACCAAAATAAGGTTGGAGTGCCGACCCATCCCCTCTAAAATCAGGCGACGAGGGGAGCGAAACCCAAGCTCGTCCAAGGTTTCAAGGTGAAATTCCACCACACGTTCCATCGGTGGTTGGGTGATCTCCAAAATCCTCGCACCTGTCAAATGTTTGCGCAAAAGCATACAAAACATGGGTGCCACATGTGGATTTTCTCGTGATAACGTGGTGAGATGGGCACGAGGATGTTGTGGATTTCCCGAGAGCAGCAACTTGCAGTTGGAATGACCGGATTCATTCTTACTACGAAGCGAGAGCACGATTTCATCACGGCTCGGCTGATGAATTTTATCAATGCGAGCGCCAATGACGGTCTCTTTCAGTTCCCCCACCAAAGCCGTGAGGGTGAGGGCATCTAGGGGCATAGGTCACCTCGATTTTCCACCATCACAGTAAATAATTGGTTGAGTCGCTCGGTTTTCCCTTGTAAATAGAGCCAACCGAACAAGGTCTCGAGTGCTGTCGCCGTTTGGTAGTCGGATCGCTTCGCTCCCTTGGGGACCGAGTGGGGGACGGTGTTTTTCCCACGTCCAAAGACGTCCCGTTCCTCCTCGGTGAGCAGAGGTAGAATGGACTCTACAAGGATGGCTTGCGCCGGCGCTGCAACAAAGGTGACCGTGGCACGGTGGAGGGTTTTGGCAGTGGCCTTGCCGTGGAGCGCAAGCCACGAGCGCACCATCAATTCATAAACCCCATCGCCGAGGTGTGCCAGACCTAAATTGCTCATCGAGAGGAGTTGATCCCGACTTGCCGACAGCTGAAAATAATCCATCCTACTCCTCCAAATTGCTCTGCATGAGGTGGGACATATCGTACAGACCGGGTGATTTCACGGTGGCCATAAATTTGCTCGCCTCCACGGCACCTTGCGCAAAAATTTCACGAGAGAGGGCAGTGTGCTTGATTTCGATGAGCTCATCATGTCCGGCAAAGATGATTTCGTGTTCCCCCACAATGGTGCCACCTCGCACGGCAGAAATGCCGATTTCACGGCTCTCACGTGGGTGACGTGTGGCGCTGCGATCGTAGACGTAATTGGTTTGATGTCCACAGTGGGCAGCAGCCACATCAGCAATCATCAAAGCAGTGCCACTGGGTGCATCCACCTTGCGTTTGTGGTGACGTTCCACAATTTCGATGTCATATTTCTCCCCCAAAACCGAGGAAGCCTTTGCCACCAAATCAAGCAAAACATTGATCCCGAGGGACATATTCGCCGAACGAAAGAGAGGAACCTCGCACGCAGCAGCACCAATTTGCGCAATTTGCGCAGGGGTATACCCTGTGGTGGCAAGCACGAGGGGAATTTTTCGCTTTGTCGCAAAGTCCAACAGTCCGTCCAAGGCAGCAGGGGCAGAAAAGTCGATCACTGCGTCGGCATCCCCCTCGAAGGCAGAAGGGGTTGCAACAACAGGGTAGCTTCGCTCGATTTTTCCAAGCAGATCAAACCCACCTACCACAGTGATTGCAGGGTCGCTCTGACAGAGAGACTCCACCACACGTCCCATAAATCCATTGCAACCAGAAATTATAATCTTTGGCATTCCAACACTCCTATGCTAGTTTCATTTTAGCCATTGCGGCCTTCAAAATCTCGAAATTTTCGGGTGACATGTCGCACAGAGGAAGACGAAGCCCACCCACCTTTAGGTTGGCATGGTTCATTGCTGCCTTGATGGGAATGGGGTTGACCTCGATAAAGAGGGCATCAATGAGCTGCATATAATCGATCTGCAACTTAGAAGCAGCCGAGAAATCATTCTCAAGGCATAGCTTTGCCATCTCCACCATAGGCTCAGGAATAAGGTTAGAGGCGACTGAAATCACTCCTTTTGCCCCGAGGGACATCATAGGAACCACTTGATCGTCGTTCCCAGACCAGATATAGAAGTCGTCGCCACAGAGATGACGTGTGTGAGCGAGTAGCGAAAAATCTCCACTCGCCTCTTTCACCCCGTTAAATTGAGGATTTTTCGAGAGGGTGAGATAGGTCTCTGCCGTGAAGGAAACCCCAGTGCGACTGGGTACGTTGTACAAAATAATGGGAAGATTGACACGATCTGCAATGTGCTCGAAATGCTTAATCATTCCGGTTTGCGAGGCTTTATTATAGTAGGGGGTGACATGGAGGAGGGCATCCGCCCCAGAATCCAGTGCGTGTTGCGAGAGGTAGACAGCCGCTGCAGTATCGTTACTACCCGACCCAGCAATCACCTTCACACGAGAGTCCACACGCTTAACGCAATATTCCACTGCTGCGACGTGTTCCCGAATGCTCATGGTTGCTGATTCTCCAGTCGTGCCACAGACGCACACAGCGTTGACCCCTGCGTCAATTTGACGATCAATCTGAATACCGAAGGAGTCGAAATCAATGTTTCCTTGTGTGTCAAAAGGGGTGACAAGTGCAGGGCAAACCCCAGTAAATACAGGTGTTCTCATAATTTATCAACCTTTCAAATATAATCTTGAGCGCAGAGCAGTTCTGCCAGAAGCACAGCCCCACCAGCAGCTCCACGCAAGGTATTGTGGGAAAGTCCCACGAATTTATAGTCATACTGCGAATCAGGGCGAAGCCGTCCGAGGGAGATGGCCATCCCCCCCTCTAAATCACGATCTAGCCGTACTTGAGGGCGATTATCGTCTTGGAAATAGTGCAAAAATTGTTTGGGAGCCGAGGGGAGGTCTAGCTCTTGCGCAATCCCACGAAACTCAGCCCAACGTGCTAAAATATCCTCTTTCGAGACCTTCTCTTTCAAAGTGAAAAAGACAGCAGCCGTGTGACCATCTAGCACAGGAACCCGAATGCACTGCGCCGTTAGATTTGGGGAGGTAGCGCTTACAATCTTGCCATCTTGGACAGTACCCCAAATTTTCAAGGGTTCATCCTCGCTCTTTTTCTCTTCTCCACCGATGTAGGGGATGACGTTATCCACCATCTCTTCCCATGTCTCGAAGTTTTTCCCAGCACCAGAAATCGCCTGATAGGTACAGACCAAAACCTTCTCGATCCCATAGGGGAGTAGGGGGTGAAGGGCAGGGGCATAGCTTTGGATCGAGCAGTTAGATTTCACAGCAATAAAGCCACGTTTCGTCCCCAAACGAGCCCGTTGACTTTGGATTACTTCCAGATGTTCAGGGTTTAGTTCAGGGACAACCATAGGAACATCTTCGGTCCAGCGATGGGCAGAATTGTTTGAAATGACAGGGCATTCTGCCTTGGCATAGGCATATTCCAGTGCCTGAATCTCATCCTTTTCCATATCCACAGCGCAAAAGACGAAATCCACTTGACCTGCAATGAGTTCCACATCTCCCACTGCATCCAAAACAGTGATTCCTTTTGCCTGCTCTGGAATGGGAACACTCATCATCCAACGGCTAGAAACAGCCTCTTCATAGGTCTTTCCTGCCGAACGAGGGGATGCTGCAATCACAGTGAGCCGAAACCAAGGATGGGACGCCATCAAGGTGACAAAGCGTTGACCCACCATGCCAGTTCCACCAATAATTCCTACGTTATATTGTTTTTTATCCACAATAAAACCTCCTATAAAATGGTTAAAATAAAGGTTGCAAATTCTTCCGAAATTGAGTATAATAAAAATAAGCTCGAAAAAGGTCGAACCACATTTATCCAAACAGCCTTACCTGTATCATAGCACGAGATGGCTGTTTTGTCAAGGTGCGACCTCACCCAATCAATCCCCAAACCCCCTATGAAACGGAGATTTTACATAATGACACGAAAGATTCTCGCCACCCTTCTCCTCTGTCTCGCCACCTTCCCACTTCCCACAGTAGGGGCAACCGACCTTCCTCAATATGTGCGAGCAGGACTCTTCTACGACGATAGCCAACTGGTCAGCGCAAACCTCGAAAACCTCGACAATTTCGGCGCAGGATACCAATTTGGCTACTTCGATCAAAAGACAAACTTCGTCTATCTAGGGGAAACCACCCACACCCAGATCACCATGGTGCGAGGTGGCACGGTCTACCGTACAGGTAAGGACTTTAGCACCTCCAGTGGCGACCAAGCCATGGGTGGCTACCATGTGATCCACAGTTCTCCCTACAACTCCTACCAAGAGGCACTCACGGTCGCCGAGACCCTATCAGGGGGATTTGTGGCATGGATTAACGGCGAATTTCAAGTAAGAATGGGCACCTTCACCAGTGAAGCCAACGCAAAAGCAGTGGGTTCTAATGTGGCGCAAGCAAGCGCTACCTTAATCAATATGGTCAAAAGTGGCACCACAGAACTCATCTTCCAATTTGATGGAGGAAGTTCCTACCCCTTTGGGGTCAGCCCCGACGTCACAGGACATTCCGACCCCATCACATGGTTTAAGAACATCAAATACCGTGGTGCCTTCCAGTATCAACGGGTGAGTGGTGGCAGTTTAACGGTTTCCAATGTCGTGGCGTTAGACTCCTATCTCAAAGGGGTGGTCCCCTTCGAAATGTCCCCCAGTTGGCCCATCGAAGCACTCAAAACCCAAGCTGTGAGCGCACGCACCTACGTCACAAAGCAGATTTTAAGTTCCACCCACGGCAGTTCCAATTTCGATGTGTGTAACACAGCTCACTGTCAGGTCTATTACGGCACAGGGGGACCTTCCACCTCCTCCCCAAGCGTCAATTCCGATAGCGCCGTCGATCAAACCAGTGGAATGTATCTCTGGTATCAAGATACCCTCGCAGGGACCTATTATTCCTCTAGTTTTGGAGGAGGGAGCGAATCGGTCTACAACGTGTGGCGCTCGAGCTCGGTTGATGCCTATCCCTATCTGTGTGGTGTGGTGGACCCTTACGAACAGCTTGCAAACTCCATCAACTATTACTCGAGTTGGAACCTCACCTTCACCACAAGCGAACTCACAACCCTCCTCAATGGCAAGGGGTTAGGAGTGGGGAGCAGTGTTTCCTCCCTCGAGGCAGTCTATTCCGATACCGGTAACGTCATCGAGCTCATCATCCACTGGTCCTCAGGAAGAACCAACACCCTCTATCCCACCGAAATGCGCTATAGCAGTTGGCTCGCCCTCCCATCCATCCACTTCACCATCAACCAAGATCTCCCCTCGGTCTCA
>JAWXUK010000145.1:0-5320 GCA_044432785.1 Eubacteriales bacterium
CTCGGACTCCCAGAGGGCACTATCGTTCAGCAGGGGGACGTCATCGGGTACGTGGGAACCACAGGTTCCTCTACAGGAAACCATCTCCATCTCGAGGTGCGACTCAATGACGCTCGTGTGGACCCCATCAACGTCTACGCCGGCAAAGCCCTCTATATTGGTGGCGCACTGATCACCTAAGCTAGATATATCACCCTCCCCAACTGGGGAGGGTTTTATCTGTCCTAGTAGATATTGCTGCAAAAACTAGGAAGATTTGATGGTGTAACTCGAAATTACGGTTAAAAAAGGCTCAGTTTCTCTCGATTTGAGAGGAACTGAGCCTTTTTAGCTGGTAAAAGGAGAGGTCATCTAAATGAATTGGAACCACTTGACAAGGACAAGTGTGATGAAGATGGTGAAAATCGAGAAAAAGGAGCTAAAGAGCACGAGGGAGGAGGCGAGGGCTTTGTTTCCACCCATCTTCACAGCCATAGGAAAGGAACTAACAGAGGTTGGGGAACAGGCGAGAGCGATGACACAGCCAAGTTCGACATCTCGAAATCCACACAGGATGGCGAGAGGGACAGCGATGAGAGGGGTGATAATGATTTTGAAGATAACGCTAAAGGAAATTTGCTTTGCGATGGGTCCAACCTCTTCAAATTGAAAGCTAGCCCCTAAAATAAAGAGAGCGAAGGGGGAGGCGATTTTTGCCACATCGGTGAGAGCAGTATCTAAAAATATGGGGAGGTTGAAGGGGGCAAATAAGAAGAAAATACCGGTAACAGAGGCAATGATGAGTGGGTTTTTAGCGATATTGATCAATACCTGTTTGGCTGTGGTACCATTAGAAGAGCAAAAATAGCTTAAAGCCAAAACCGACAATACATTATAAATAGGAACCACCACAGCAATTAAAATGGCTGCAATTGACACGTCTTGGTTCGGGAAGAGCATGGAAACCAAGGGCAGTCCAAAGAGCGCATAGTTGCTGCGAGTTACGCCCTGAATCATCACCCCTCGGGTGGGGTTGTCCTTTTCGAAAAGGAGGATGGCAAGGGTGAACAAGAAAAAGAAAACAAGGGTGATTCCACCAGAAAAGAGGGAGAGTTTTAAGGCAGTATCCCCAACAAAAGTGCTATTTCTGATGTTATTAAAGAGTAAAATGGGAATAAATAACGTAAAAGCAAGGGAGGTATTTTGCGCTACGGTTTCATCTGAGATAAGGTTGCGCTGCTTTGCACAGTATCCAAAGACCATCAACAAAAGTAGTGGCAGCACAATATTGGCAGAAAATATAATTTCATTCATGGGAAACTCCTTTCTTGAAAAATTGAGACTTAAATAGTTCAGCCCACCTCCCAATGATTGGGAAATAGGCTGAACATTGTTTGTTATCACATTATGCGAGGGCTTTGGAAGCCTGAGCGATAGAACTTTTATAGCAACTAATTAAATTCTCTTCGCTGATATCATGTTTCGAGATAAACTCTTCCACAGCATCAAAGTCGCCAGATTCGTAACGGTAAACAAATTCGAGAATCTCTTTCGCTAGAATGGCAAGATCGCTTGTCTCGTCAAAGTTTAGGATTTCGAAAATTTGCTCACGGTTACTATCAGGGAAGATAGAGAACATACCAGTGAGATAAACAAAATAACGATCCTCTTTGCTGATATCAGGCATCAATTGACCGATGATATTTTCAGCCATTAAGCCACGGATCAGTGCAAGTTCCATCTTGGAATCTTGACCTTCTTGGGCAGTACATTGCATCAGCATCAGGGTGGACCACTTGCGTAGACCATCGGTTCCCATACGTACCAAAGCTTGAGCAGCAGTGGTGACACGACCTTTGCTACCAAACTCAAGGGTGTTACCCTTGTTAAGGAGGCGATAGGTAAGTCCTGCGTCAAGTTCAACAATACTTGTAACCTTGTCGAAGTCGATTTCGGCTTGCCAGGTTTCACGAAGGAAACAGACCACAGAACTTTGCGCAAAACCGACACTCTCTTGAATGATGAGGGTGGGTTTATCGAAATAGTACCCTTGGAAGAGGTGATAGCCCATATTGATGGCCATTTGAAATTCTGCTTCGGTTTCTATTTTTTCGGCGAGGAGTTTTTTCATGTGGCCATATTCTTCGATGATTTGATCCTGCACCTCGATGGAGGTGAGACGGAAATCCACCTTGATGATGGAGAGTTGATCGAAAATGGGCTCAATATCTTGGTCGCCAGTGTAATCGTCGGCGGCGAAGGTGTATCCTTTTGCTTTGAGGGATGCAACTTGGTCGGCAACCTCTTGGTCGATCACCACATCTTCTAGGACCTCGATGACATAATCGTTAGGCTCGAGGTAGGCGACAGCTTCAGACAATAGCACTTCACGAGGGAAGTTGATAAAAGCAGGTTTTCCTCCAGTGAGTTCGGCTGTATTAAAGTCGATATTGAGGGTGGAAATTAAGTTTTTGGTGGCAATGTCGGCAGGGACATTTTGTGGATAGAAGTTTTCGGCAGAGTTCCGAAAAAGCAATTCATAAGCAAAAGGATTCCCCTTTGTGTCAACAATTACCTGTCTTGCGATGTAGCGTTTTGTCATAGCGCATCCCCCTTGATATTTTCAGAAAGTTGAAGGTCAACTTTTTCACTCGATAGTGTTTGCTCCTAACATTATAACATAAGGAAAACAATATTACAAGGTTTAAATGAGAGAAAATGAAAAAAAATTAGTGAAAGATCTTCTGGCAGATCCACTCTTTTCTTGAGAAAAATCTCGCTGTTTTAGGTAAAATCCCATCGTAACGTCAAAAATACTCAAAGGGATGACCTCTCTGGACAAATGAGGGAAATGTGGTATACTAGAAGCTAGATAGCGCTAAAAGTCGAGTGCTTGTAGGAACGAGGAGGAACGCAAATGAAAGAACTGTTTCAAATATTTGGGATTTTTTTCAAAATGGGTGGGGTCACATTTGGGGGAGGGTATGCCATGCTCCCCATTCTCAAGCGAGAAATCGTGGAGAGATTTGGCTGGCTGACCGAAGAAGAAGTGATGGATTTTTATGCCATTAGCCAAGGGTTGACAGGAATCATAGCCATCAATGTGGCGACCTTTATTGGGTATTCTCGTCGCAAAACAGCAGGGGCAGTGGCAGCAGCACTGGGCATGGTGGCACCCAGCTTAATTATCATTACTGCCATTGCGACCATTTTAGTGGACGTACAAGATAATCTCTATGTCCAAAGGGCACTCGCAGGGATAACGGTTGGTGTGTGTGCTTTGGTGGTACATGCAGTGGTTGAATTGTGGAAAAAAGGAGTGTGTGATCTCGCTACAATCGTTGTTTGTATCACGGTATTCCTACTGCTCGCATTCACCTCAATTTCTCCCATTTTTCTCGTAGTGGGGTCGGCGTTATTTGGAATTTTTGTGCGAGGAAAAGAGGAGGGCACCCCATGATTTATGCACAGTTATTTTATGAGTTTTTCAAGATAGGGCTCTTCGCTGTGGGAGGAGGGCTTGCCACCGTCCCTTTTTTGCAACGATTAGGGGAGAGTTCGGGTTGGTATGATCAACAACTTATCGTGGATATGATTGCAATTTCAGAGTCGACCCCTGGTGCGATGGGGATCAATATGGCGACCTATGTGGGGTATCACGTCGGGGGATTTTTGGGAGGTATGGTTGCTACCTTTGGGGAGATATTGCCCTCTATTATTATCGTGGTGTTCTTTTCAAAATCCCTCGAAAAAATCACAAATAACCCACGTGTAAAAGATGGGTTTTACGGCATGCGAGCAGCAGTGACAGGGCTGATCGGTGCCGTAGCATATCAGATGGTGATTAGCACTATTTTCACCCTCGACTTGTGGAAGGAAGGGGGGGCGATCCTCTCCCTTCCGAAGGGGATGTTTTTCGTAGTTATCTACCTCGCTATCGTGAAATGGAAACTTCATCCGATCTGTTATATCGCACTCTCAGC
This sequence comes from Eubacteriales bacterium, assembly GCA_044432785.1. Lineage (GTDB taxonomy): Bacteria > Bacillota > Clostridia > Oscillospirales > Oscillospiraceae > JAWXUK01. The sequence goes on from JAWXUK010000145.1 coordinate 3,963, forward strand.
GCTCTTTGGCATACTGATACCACTCTAGTGGAATGAGGACTGGAGAAAACTGGAAAACCGATCACTTTCTTCTGGAAATTCAGGCAAAAAGGACGAGAGAAAGCATGAAAAATATTTTGAAAACGGCTTGACAAGGTGAGGTGAGAGGAGTACAATAGAAATAGTATAACTTCGATAAAGCAACCGATACTTCGTAAAGTGCAAGGAAGCAAAATCCGTTGAAAATACTAGATAAATGAAAAAGGAAGAAACAAACATGTATCGTAAATTATTCACATCAGAATCGGTCACCGAGGGACACCCCGATAAAATCTGCGACCAGATTTCAGACGCCGTTCTTGACGCCATTTTAAGCCAAGATCCTGCTGCTCGTGTTGCCTGTGAAACCACTGTCACCACTGGGTTTGTCAATATCATGGGAGAGATCACCACCTCATGCTATGTAGATATTCCAAAAATTGCCCGTGAAGTGATTCGTGGCATCGGTTACGATCGTGCCAAATACGGTTTCGATGGCGATACCTGCGCTGTCATCACCACCATCGACGAGCAATCCCCTGATATCGCACAAGGTGTGGATCAATGCCTAGAATCCCGTGAGGGAGCACAAAACGACGACCTCGACACCGGCGCTGGCGACCAAGGCATGATGTTTGGATATGCTTGCGACGAGACCGAGGAGCTCATGCCCCTTGCCATTTCTCTTGCCCATAAACTAGCACGGAAATTATCTGCTGTGCGCAAGGACAACACCTTGAAATATCTCCGTCCCGACGGCAAGAGCCAAGTGACGGTGGAATACGATAAAGACAATCGTCCCGTCCGAGTGGACGCCGTTGTCATCTCTACCCAACATTCCCCTGATGTCACCCTCGAGCAAATTCGCAAGGATTTGATCGAAAAGGTCATCAATCCAACCATCGATAGCAAGCTTATAGACAGTGAAACCAAAATCTTCATCAACCCCACCGGACGTTTCGTGGTGGGTGGCCCTCAAGGGGATTCCGGACTCACAGGACGTAAAATCATCGTAGACACCTACGGTGGATCAGCACCTCACGGTGGTGGCGCCTTTTCGGGAAAAGATCCAACTAAGGTGGACCGTTCCGCCGCTTATGCAGCCCGTTGGGTGGCGAAAAACGTGGTGGCAGCTGGGATTGCAAAGCGCTGCCAAGTGCAACTTGCTTACGCAATCGGGGTGGCAAGTCCGGTCTCCATTTTGGTGGATACCTTTGGCACAAGTTCCTACTCGGATGAAGTGATCTCTAATGCAGTGGGTGAGGTCTTCGACCTACGTCCAGCTGCCATCGTGCGTGACTTAGACCTACGTCGTCCCATCTATCGTCAAGTGGCTGCCG
>JAWXUK010000146.1:0-5313 GCA_044432785.1 Eubacteriales bacterium
GAAGTAATGGGCTGAGTAACACAGGTAAACTCACCAAAACTACTACGGCTATGACGTGAAGTGGCTCTCGAAACCACACAGACCACCAGATACTACAAAAAATCAAGCGAAAAAAGACGGAAAGGAGGATTTTTCCTTTGTCTAGTTCCATGGTCGCCAGTAATTCTCTATAATTATTTTCTTGACTCACGAAAATCCTCCTCCCCTAATCTGTCTGATTATCCCATTTTTGCCTGAATTTCATCCGCAACTGCAAAGATATTTGTTGCAAATTCGCTGTACGCAGTTGCATATTCCTCGGAGATTTGACTGAAGTTTGTCATAGTTTCCTCATCGGCATTGATAAAGTCATCCTCCAGTATTTCAATCATTTGAGCATTTAACTGAATCAAAGCAGAACAAGAATCTGTGAAATTTTGATGAGCCTCTGCCATGTCTTCTGTGGGGGTAATTTCTGTGACCGTCTCGAATTTCTCATTCATCTCTGTCAAAAGATCAGCAAAATCTTGGATGTATTCGGGATGATTGGGGTCAGAACTAAAGTTGGCGGAGACGGTTGCGGAGCTCTCTTGTAAGCCCATGAAATTTTCTGCGAAGGCGGTCAATTCCGTTAAGTAGCTTTCATAAGTCACTTCATCAGAAGAACCTGCGTCATCAGAAGAACTTTCCTCATTGTCCTCATTGACAGGGGGAGTGGTTGTGGTATCTGGAGTGGTGGTTCCTGTGTTGGTATCTGGGATAGAATCTCCCGTGTCATCGCTAGAGCAGGCGGTCAAGGCAAGGCAAAGGGAAAGGGAAAGTGCTAGTGCTGTGGCAGTGAATTGTTTGAATTTTTTCATTTAGATATCCTCATTTCATATTTTTGGTGAAAACACCATAAAATATCATACCATAAAAATGAGAATGTACAAGGGGGTTGTCACAAACGACGTGTTTTGTTCACAAACGACATCAATCCCTCCAATAATAAGGACATAACGAACCCTTGTATTTTCATAACCTCCAGAAATTATTTTCCATTTAGAAGTACGATTTCTACCCTGAATATTTGGTTTTTGGTGGATAATTGAAAGATACCACCCTCGCCTTCCACCAAACTTTTCACCGTGGAAAGTCCTAAACCATGGCGACTGGATTCTGGTTTTGAGGTGGGGGGAAGTCCTTGTTCTAGGGAGATTTCACCTTCGTAAGAATTTTCCACTTTGAGAAATATATTGGTGTTTTGACTCATGATTTGTAGGTTCACCCTCTTGTCTAACAGTTTTTCTTGTGATTCACGGGAATTGTCTAATAAATTCCCTAAAATCACGGAGAAGATGTCTGGTTTGATATGAAATTCCAGATTTGATTCCATTTGAACTTCTAGGTGTATATTTTCCTGTTTCGCCTTATAAAGTTGGTAGTTGAGGAGCAAATCTAAGGCAGGGAAGTTTGAAAAATACTGATATTCTTCAGAAAATACCGCATCAAAAATGGTGTTGAATTTTTCCATGGTTTTCTGATTTTCCACAGGGAGTTCTGCGAATAGGGGAAGTAGTTGATGTTTCACATCATGCTTCAAAACGGATAATTCCTTCAAATATTCTCCCAAAGCATGATGTTCTCTGGAATATCGCTCCATCTCTTGATGAATCAGACGTGTTTTTCTGCGATAATCCTCTAAATCTAGGTTATGAATGTAGCTAATTACATTGGTGATGAAGAAAAAAACGATACAAATTCCCAATAGAAACCCTTCTGTGGATTGTTCTGTTTCAATGAGTGGGAAAATAATAAAAAATATGAGATATAAGGTATAAGTGCCCAAAGAAAAGGTGATAACATGAAAAATCGTCGAGAAAAATCCTATTTGTTTCTCTTCTTCATCTGTTTTTTCACTATTTGCCACAACTTTTTTGTAGAGATAAACCAAAATCAGGGTCAGCAAGCGAGAGGTCACAATCATAATAACCGCTTCTGGTGTGCGAGGGGAAGGGACTCCATCTTCTAATCCCAAAAAAAGGAGGAGGAATAACACCATAATTGCTTCGCTTGTCATAGAAAAAGCCAATATAAAGAGGTAAGAGAGTATTTTTTCCACCCATGTGGTTTTGATGAGTAAAATGGGAAGGATATAAACTAAATTCGCTAAAGAGACAATGGTTGATTGTTCTAATTCCCAATAGCAAGAGCCAAAACTCTGCATGAAAACTGCGGTATAAGCTAAAAAACGAAGAAATTTCGACCCTCGATCATTGTTGCGAAAGTAAATATCATGTAAAAACTTCAGTGTGAGTACAAATACAAGCCCTTGCACCGCAAAAATAAAGGTATATAATAATTCCATTTATTCCCTCCTTGTCCCTTTTCCGCTAACAAAGGAAATAAAACGAGATAATGTGTCGTCTTTCCGTGTCCTACCGATGGAAATCGTGGTCATTTTGTTACCACTTCCTACGTCCAGAGTATTTTTCGAGGACAAAGCCGAATATTTCAGATGAATGATAAAGGAACGATTTGGCATGGCAAAAGCAGGATTCATTTCAAGTTTTTTCCACAAATCTCCGATTTTTTCTCTGAATTCAATCACTTCATGAGTGGTGTGCAGGTAGATATAATGTCCTAAATTCTCGAAATACAAAATATCTACCTCTGGGATTTGTTGTGGAATTCCCTGTTTCTCCACAGTGAAGTATTTCTTTTGTTCATTTTGGTAAAGGGTGAGAAATTCCTCTATTTTCACCTCAAAATCAAGTTGCTGGATAGGCTTATCTAAGAAACCCAATACATTTTTTTGGAAAAGTTCTCGTAGTCTGTCGCTGGTGGTTGACATAAAAATGACGTAACAATTTAGGTTTTTCAGACGTGATAAGGTGGCAATCCCGTCCATTTCTTCCATGACAATATCTAAAAAAATCAGGTGAAAGTCAGCTAGATTGGGGGATTGAATCATCTGATTCCCTTGGGAAAAAACTTGAACTTCGTGGGGGATTTGCAAGTTTTTTGATGTTTTTAAGTATTCTTTGACAACTGTTTGATGTTCGGCGCAGTCATCGCAAATGGCAATTTTAATCATGGGTTTCTCCTTTTTATTTTATTTTACCATAATTTTCACTCTAAAGCAAGGGAGTTACAGTGTCGTTCGTGAACAAAACACGTCGTTTGTGAACGGGTACTTGTTTTTATCAAAGGTCTATGATAGAATAACGAGGAAACTAACCAAATTCACCCCTATAATTCTTTTTGGTGGCTTGACGTTGTTGGTGAGGTGTGGTATAATTAAAGTGTTAAAGGTTGATAGAGAATCGATCAACTGTGAATCACTGATGTTTTATTTAGGAGGAACGAATATGTATGAAAATTTTTTGAGTTATTTTAACTATGACGGGGCAGCTTCCTTTTCTGACACAGAGTCTTTTCGCACTGCAGTAGACGGAAGAACTTTTAAGAATGGAATTTATCGCCTTTTTTCAAAAGAAAATCAAGAAAAATGGACTAAAATAGTAGAAGAATCTTTCCCTAAGTATGCTGGAAACATTGAAGTGTTTGGGTATGACTGGTTGGGTAGAATATTCGCCACAAAAAATAGCACAAGCACTACATTAATGTTTGAACCGGGGACTGGTGATGTATTTGATGTGCCAGTAGGGTTCGCAGAGTTTCATGATGAAGAATTGGTTGAGTTTTATCAAGACTGTCTTGCGGCTAATTTTTTTGAAGAATGGTTTGAGAAAAGTGGGCAATATGTCTTGAAAAGCGCTGAGTGTGTCGGTTATAAAGTCCCTTTATTTCTAAATGGGAACGATGACATAACTAATGTGGAAGTTTCGGATATGGAGGTTTATTGGGGATTGATGGGTTCGCTTATCTAGCTGTTAGCAATTCAAATCTAAAAAGCGAAACTCTCTCTTTATGAAATATGTAATACCCCTCTTTAATCTTTGATTATGGAGGGGTATTCTTTTGATTCTCCTGCTAACTCATGTGGAATTTTTTCATTGTTTATGATAAATCAGTGTCGCAGTCAGTTGATCCATTCGCTTTGACGCCACTCTTTCGTCATCAGATAAGCAATTAAAGGCAATCATAACATCTTCGGTTGGCAACGTAAAAACTCGGATCATCCAATGCTTTTTTCCGTAAGGAAATGCAAAATCTCCATAAGAACCTAACACATCTCCAATCTGGATAGGGGTGCGATTCAAATAGTGGGTCGCCAAGGATAGATCATGACTGGTCGCATAATCTGAGAATACTTGCTCATAAGTTTCCTTTTCGTTTCCCAAAATCCTAATAAATCGAATCCCTAACATGGTATTTTCATCTTCAAAGTGGCTCTCAGAATTTTCCTGTCGCTCAAAACCAACTGGAATGTCGAAAGAAAACAACTCATCCTCAGTGGTATATCTCTGACCACTAGAAGGAGAGATTGAAATATCACGATTTTCTTCCAAATCAGAAGGCGAAACAGTGCTGTTTTGCAAGTATTGGATACCAAAAAAGCAAGCTGGGAGGAGAAAAATCATAACGAGAGCGAAATTTTCTCTCATAGTGGGCTTTTGGCGATAATCACTGTCAAAATCTGCAAAGCGAGCTTTCTTTTTCGCATCTTCTTGCAATTCGAGTTGTTTCCGAGCCTGATTTTGATGATATTGTTCTATTTTCGAGAGGGGTTCCCCTTGTTCAATGGCTTTTTTACGATAATGTTCTATGATATTCTTCCCTGTATTCGTGTAAAAAATGAGAAGAGCGCTGTAAGCAGAAACATAGAAAAAACCATCTAACATGAAAACTTTGCTGAAACCTTGAAGGAGTGAAATGCCGAGTATATACACAAAAATTTTGTCTTTGGATAGTAATTTTAGTTCATTCCAGAGAATACCGATGTAACAGAAAAGTCCAAATAAATAGGAGAAATTGATTGTAAAGATAATATCTATGCTATAAAAATGCTTGTAAATGTAGATGATCATAATAATTGGAGTAAATAATGCCATCGTGATTGCGAGAAATACTTTTTGCTTGATTTTTTTGTACATAATTGTCCTTTCTGGCTCAACTATCCATAAAAACTCTAGGATTTTAGTAGTAGAAGATTTACTACTAAGAGGTTCATAGAAACAGTTCTGATGTCACCCTAAAAGTGCTATTTCACTCGTATATCCGTCCAATCGTCAAGGGAAACCCTAAATCCCTCCCCAGAAATCACCATAATTTCGACACCTACCACCGAGAGAGTACCGTCCTCATGTATCCCCACAGTGTGGTCTGTGCCAGTGACAATATCGGTCAAATTTGTCCAAGAACTTACCTCACACTGACCATACTCGTTAT
>JAWXUK010000147.1:0-5307 GCA_044432785.1 Eubacteriales bacterium
TGGCGATTCTGATGCCCTACAAAGCGAACTTGAGACAACACAGCTGCGTCTCGAGCGCATGACACAGACCTTAGAAGAGCTAGAAATGGCTTCGGAGCAATCCGATATGGAGGTCAATCAACTGAAAACCCAACTCGCCCAAGCACAAGCTGCAGCTGGTGGTGCTTCGGATGAAGAGGTGGCACGGTTTAAAGCCGATATCGAGCAACTTCGTGAGGAGCTATCCACGGCGTTAAATACCTCTAACGGTGCTTCTGAAGAAGAACTCGAGCAGTTTCGTCGTGAAATTGCCAAGCGTGAGGAACAAATCGACCTTTTGACCGAGGAATATAACCAAGCCAAAATCGAAATGGCACAAATCACTAAGGTCTCTCGTCAAGTGGAAGAAGAGGCAGAAAATGCCCGTGACCACATCGAGTCCCTCAAGCTAACGGTTGCTGATTTAGAGGGTGCCATCCAAGCACACGAAAGTCAATCCACCCAACAACGCAACGAAAAACAAAAGGAACAAGACGCATTGGCGTCGAATTATGAAGCCAAGCTAACTGCCCTTCAAAACGAGTTGACAGCTCAGAAAAATGATACCGCTGCTGTGGACGAGCTAAAGCAAGAGCTAGAGGCTGCGCAACAAAATGCACAGAAGTTGGCTTCGGTAAACGAGAAATTCCAAATTGCGCTGGACCAAAACGAAGAGTTGACCGAAGAAATCAATACAATCAATAAAAAAGTCAAACAACTCGACCGTGAGCTTGCCGATCACCAAGAGCAAGTGCTGATCTCGAGAGCGAGTTAGAGAGCAAACGTGAGAAACTCAAGAAAATTCATAAGTTAGAGGTCGATTTAGAGGCTAGCCAAGAACAACTTGATAAAATGACCCACCTAGAGTCTGATTTCAACGCTGCTCAAGGTCGCTTGAGCCACTTAAATCAGGTAGAGTCCGACCTTTCGGCTGCTGAGCAAAAACTCGAGAAATTGAATTTACTAGAGACCGAGTATGCTAGCTTACAAGAAAAGTTGATGAAATCAGCAGGTCTTGAGGCAGAGCTTAACTACACCAAAGAAAAACTTGCAAAATCAGAAGAGCAACTCCGAGCTGAGCAGGCAAAAGCCGACAAACTCGATTTGGTGGAGCCCGAGTTGGCTTCTACCAAAGATAAATTAGAGGAGATTCGCACCGAACGGGACGAACTCCAGGAGAGACTTTCCTCTTCCACTGCGAAAGACGAGGTTTTGCTCTTAGAAAACAAGATTGCATCCCTCTCGCAACAGGTCAAAGAATTGGAGCTAACCCTCCTCGAAGAAAAACAATCCGGTGCAACCGTACAACTTGATCTTGACAAGGCGAAGGATGCCATTGCCGAGCATCTCGATCAGGAGTGGGTGCTCAACGAGACCATTCGCAAACTCACCCTTGAACGTGACACCTTGACCCACAAGTTATCCCAAGCAGAGCCTTCTGCCAAGGCATATCACGCCATCAAAGATCGTGTGGCACGCATGGAACTCGATGCACATTGCCGTGCGCAAGATACCATCAGCGAAGCAGAAGCCGAGGTCTTCCGTTTGCAAGAGCAAGTGGAACAATGGTTGGCACGGATCAACTCCTCTTACTCGTCGTTGTGGCTTGAAGTGGAAGACAATATTAAAAATGTGGATAAGGGATTGGTGCGAGCCAGCCAATGTCTCACTGAGATTAACACTGTGATGAACGGACAGGAAAATTCCTTCTCACAACTGGCACGCAAGCACATCCAAAATAACAATGCGCCACAGCAACTCTCTGCAGAAAATCCACCACCTCAACAAGGTGGACACTCTCCACAGTGGAGTTACGAGCCACCTCCCACCCCACAATGGAACCACGAGCAGCCTCCTTCCACTGCGTGGAATCACGAGCAAGCAGCTCAAACCCAGTGGAATACACACCATTGGGCCGAGGGTCCTACTCCCCTCCCCTTAGAGGACGAGCCTACTGGTCGCTCGCAATCTCGTCCAATCGACGAAAATCCCCCTAAACGTTTCAATGGGGACTTTAAGCTATTTCAGTAATACAACAAAAGGCTGTTTCTACGATGAAGCAGCCTTTTTTCACGAAAAAACAGATGAATGGAGGTGATTTTTTGCATCTGACCACAAATGCCCTTGTGTTGCGAGGGGTGGAATACAAAGAACGAGATTTGATTTTGACCCTGCTCTCGCCTGAAGAAGGGAAGATCACTGCTACAGCTCGTGGGGCACGCAAAAAAAACAGTCCCCTTGCAGCTGGGGTGCAACTCTTTGCTTGGTCGGAGTTTGTGCTTTATCAGTTCAAAGGACGATGGGTGGTGAAGGAGGCGACCTTGGTCGAGGAGTTTTCTCATTTGCGATTCGATTTGAAGAAATTGAGCCTTGCCACCTACTTTGCGCAGCTAGGCGAGCTATTATCAGTGGAAGAGTTGCCTCAGGACGAGCTTCTATCGTTGGTGCTCAACAGCTATCACGCTCTGGGGCGAGCCATTCCCATTGGGGTGGTCAAGGCTGTCTTCGAGCTTCGGGTGATGGGGATTTCGGGGTATGCACCCATGCTAGAGGGGTGCGTTGTCTGTGGTTCTCCCTCCCCTGTGCTCCCCTTGCTCGATTGCATGGGTGGGACCTTGTGCTGTCGGTCCTGTGGTGGGAGTGGGATGGCGCTAAACGAGGAGACCATCGGTGTCATGAGATATATTTTATCCACTGATGGGAAAAAAATCCTCACTTTTTCCATTTCAGATACCACAATTTTAGAGAAAGTGTGTGAGCACTATCTCCTCTCGCAGTTGGATCAAGATCTGCGATCCCTTACATTTTATAAGGAAATCTGATCCTATCCTTCTGTTTTCCCTCCCCGTTTGGGGAGGTTTTTTCTGCAAAAAAAGACGAATAACACAACCCTAATAGGTTGGTTATTCGCCTTCATCTGCTCGACGGAGCAGTTCTTCGTATTGAGAGATGGGCATTGGTTTTGCAAAGTAATAACCTTGGATATAGTCGCAGTCGAAATCTCGGAGGATGTTGTGCTGCTCTTCGGTTTCCACACCTTCGGCAAGACACTTGATTCCGAGGTGTTTTGCCATGGTGATGATACCTTTGATGATGTGCAAGCCCTTTTGATCGTCGAGTTTGTCCACGAAACTTTTATCAATTTTAAGGACTTCGAGGGGCATATCTTTGAGGAGACTGAAAGAGGAATATCCTGTTCCAAAATCATCCATAGCAAGCTCGAATCCCGCTTCTTTGAGGTCGTTTAGGACGTGGATTAGCTGATCCATATCTTGGAAATAGCCACTTTCTGTGATTTCGATTTGGACGTATTTCTTTTTCACGTTGTAGGCATCTGTGATTGAGCTAAGCTCGGAAACGAGGTTTTCATTATCCATCTGCACCCGTGAGAGGTTAACCGAAATGGGGAAAAGTGGGAGCTGGAGGTCTGCCCATAGCGAGAATTGTGCGCACACCTTACGGAACACAAAGCGGTCAATCTCTTTGACCGTGCCGTCTTGCTCGAAGAGAGGGACAAATTCGGCTGGAGAGATATAGGCCTCTTTTTTATACTTCCAACGGATGAGGGCCTCGGCTCCGGCGAGGTTGCCTGTTTTGATTTCGAATTTTGGTTGGAGGAAGACTTCGAACTCCCCTGCTTTCATGGCGAAGGTGAATTCTTCCCGTAGACGTTGGTTTTTCGCTTCCTCGGCACGCATGGATTCGCTATAGAAGATGATTTCAGTCTTTTTTGGGATGAATGCCTCGTTCATGGCATCCGCAAGTTGGTCGAAGAGTTGGTAGCAGTTGACTTCAGAGAGTGGGCTTAAAATATCTACCACACCACAACGGAAGTAAACCGAGTTTGCGTCTTTATCGATTTTTCGGATGCTATTGAACATTTCGGTGAGTTTTGCGTGGAGTTGAGCGAAGCTCGAGCGCTCTACCAACATTAAGAAGGTATCGGAACTGCCACGTGCCACTGCATCTGCCCATGTTTGTTCTTTGAGACGATCTGCGATCTCTTTGAGGACGGCATCTCCGTAGTCTCTTCCATAGAGGGCGTTGACCGTCTTAAATTCTTTGATATTGATGATGATCAGGGTTTTATCTCGGATGGCATCTTGGTTTTTGCGCATCTGCTCTTGTAGCCATTCCCAGTTGCAGATTCCTGTGAGATCATCTACGTAGGCAATGTTGAACATTTTTTCTTGGAATTCTGTTTCGTGCTTTTTCTTTGTGTATAAAATCATCATATATGCGGCGAAAAAGACGATAAGTACACTTAAAAATTGGTTGATGAGCACAAAAATGTTCTGCCCGTCGTTTGTGGGTGGAATGATACGCACCGAGGTCATACCTAAGATATAAGAGGCTAAGATGGTGTAGTTAAAGTTACCGATCCTGACTGTTTCGGTATAAACGGGTGCATATTTATTGGCGTAATGCAGTGAGATACGCTCGTTAAGGTCGTGGAGGTCGATCTCTTTTTCGATGATATCTAGAATCTCTTTATCGTTGGACTGGGGGCTGAAGATGAAGTTTTCTTCGGAATCTATGAGAAATGCGACATCTTCCGAGTTGCTGATATTTTCATCGAAAGAGGATTCTGCTTCTGCAATGGAATAGTTAATCCAGTGCATTTGTTCTAGCGTTTTCATCTCATAAAGAACATATTGCAACTTGAATTGATTGTAGACCGGAACGGCGAACATGACGCCACTTTTTCCAAAATAGTCATCCACATAGCTAAAACCGATTTCGCCCTTGGTGGCTTGTTTGATGGAGTCGATGGATTCGAGGTTATCGAGTCCTCCGAATACACTATCCCCCTCGAGGGAGATGAGACCGACATCTGTGGCATAGCGAAGACGTGATTCCCGATATGTGGTCATTTGTGCCTGTGTGGGAGGCGAAAAATAGAAGAAGTTAGCAAAGATATCCATTTCAGAAAAGACATAGTTGACTTCATATAAGAAGAAGTTGTTTTGGGTTTCGAGGTCGGAGATTTGTTCGAGTGCGAGGTTGTTTTCGATTTCTCCACGGATGTTGCTAAGGCCGGTCACGGCAAAAATAAGGAGCAAGACTAAAAACGCAGTGGATACGACATTGAATAGATCGGTTTCTCGCTGTTTTCTCTTCGTGTTCATGCTATGACCTCCTTTTATAAAATGGGGACAACTCGTAACTGTCCCTAAGGGCAAACTCTGCACTCTACCATTATATCTTATATTTTGATAAATTGCAATAGCTGAAATGAATTTTTTGTCTCTTTCTTCCAACTAGATTTCGATAAAAAAACCTGCCCGT
>JAWXUK010000148.1:0-5291 GCA_044432785.1 Eubacteriales bacterium
CAATGGCTGTCCCCTCTCGCCTTGTGGCTGGAGTGAATACCTGAACCGGCTTACCAATTGTGATGCAATTTTGTCGGTAGAGCGCTAAATATTTCTCTTTTTCTTGAGGAAAATCCCCGAGTAATTGCTCAAATGAGGCGAGAATCCCTCCGGCAAGTTCGGTGCGATCCACCTCCTCCCCTGTTTCCATTACGATGGAGGTGGCAATCTCGGCAAGGTCTTCTGGAAATCCATTCTGACAAGCATTGACCCCAACCCCTACAATCATATAGTCGAGTCGGTTGCTCTCGCTCTCCAGTCCGAGTTCTGTCAAAATGCCACAGATTTTTTTTCCTCCGAGCACGAGGTCGTTTGTCCATTTGATCTGCACCGGCGCATCGCAACAGTCCTTGATCGCTCGCCACACTGCAACAGCCACCCATGCCGTAAAATCCGACATCTCGGTTGGGGTGGCATCGGGACGGAGCAAAGCGCTAACATAAATCCCTGTCCCTTTTGGAGAGAGAAATCCTCTGCCAAACCGACCCCGTCCCCCAGTTTGCTCCTCTGCAAGTACCACGGTACCATGGGGGGCGCCCTCGGTGGCAAGCCGTTTTGCTTGGGTATTTGTAGAGTCGATGGAGTCGAGGCAGTGGAGTACGCTTCCGATCTCGCCCCCTGCCACCATTCTCTCCAAACGCTCTTTTTCCAATAAATTTGGGTGATCCACCAAGGTATATCCTTTATTTGTGACCGAATGGATATCATATCCTTGCTCTCGCAATCCCTTAATGATTTTCCACACGGCAGAGCGACTCACGCCGAGCACCTCGCTCATGCGCTCCCCTGATACATAGTCCCCATTTTGTGCCCGTAATAGTGAGAGCACCTCTTCTCCACGCATGATACTCCCCCTATAATTTTAGGACAAAATCAGAATCCCCGAGATCTTTTCGGGTTTTATCTCCCAAATCTTGAAAGGTATTATCCTTGATGAGTCCATCTTTCGATAGCATGAGCTCAAGCACCGAAATATCCGAAGTGACGTCCATGGTATCGGTTTGAAAGAGTTGATCGAGCCGTTTTTCAAATCCCTCCACCACTTTATCCATCATCTCTTCGATGCGAGCCATGGCTGTGGTGATGTTCTCGCCGTCGATCTCTTGATTTTCAAGGTCGGTGTAGGCACGCAAAATTTTCAAGGTGGTGGGGAGATAATAGCTCAAAAAGCTGTGTAATTGCGCCGATTTATCCCCTCTTGTCTTTTGATAGTCGAAAATTTTGGCTGTAATCATGCCGATATGATCCACTTGTGCTGAGAGCTTTTTGTTGTCTATGTCACGGCTCACCATGCGAATTTCCTGCAAAATGGCGTTCTCATCCACATTATCCTCATCAGGGGTCGAGGGTTTCTCCACCCGTTGATAGGGGTTATCCAGTTCGATATCTGCATCCGTGAGGAGCAAAAGTCCGTGCTTGTGATTGAGATATCCACACTCGAAACAGCCGATTTGCAACATGGTCTCCAAATCTTTCGAGACACGAGAGGGGTTCTCCCCTGCCATTTCAGCAAGGGCGAGCACCGAAATTTGCTCTTTCTCACCGATGACGTTGTAATATTTTATCATGCGTTTTGCCTTGGATTTTTGACTCATACCCAGCCCAAAAAACGGGAGAGAAACCAGCATCCAGAGCGGAGATAGCCCCGCACCAAAAGCGAGGGAAGCCCCAACGATTGCAAGGACACTACCGGTCCCAAAGTGGCAATCGCCATATTCCTTCAGCTTTTTCTTGGCACGATTTTTGTGGAAATTCTTGGTGTAGGTAGACACCTTTTTTTCCACATAATTGCCCACCGATTGATTGCTTTTTTGTGTGGTATTCTTTTTTTTATCTACGAAATCCTTGGTCTTTCCACTAAATTGATCACTCACGAAATCACTTCCTTTTTTCACGGCTCGATCCAGTTCCTCCCCCATGCAAAGTTTGGCAAACAGTGCCGTTAATCCAAGTGGGGTTGCAATCATAAAAAGCCCAGCCACCACCATCCACGAGAGCATCCCCCCATCTTGTTCTGGGGTGATCATCTCTTGATTTTGGTCGCTTTTTTCGGTATTTTTTCGATTGGAGTAGGAATTTTTGTCCACGATCTCACCTCAATTCTCTCCCTATTATATCACACCCCTTTCCAAAAAGCGATTAAATTTAGTTAAAATTTTGAAGATTTCGTGAAAGTTTGACCAGAGGGTCTGCCACTCTCTTTGTCACAAGCCAGCAACCTAGCACCAGAAGTGTCACCCCACCAGTCTCGAGGAGCGAGAGCACCCCAAACCCTGCAATCCCAATGGCGATCACCCCACCACTCACCTCCAGAATTCTCTCAGCTAGGATGGGCGAGCCAAATCTGCATAGAAGGGATTGCAGTCCCCTCCCACCATCGAGGGGTAGCAAGGGAATGAGGTTAAATAGTCCTAGCGCCAAGTGAATCCCAGCAAAAAGAGGGAGCACATGGCACATCCCCCACGCAAACAAAAAATTGGTGACAGGCCCTGCCAGTGCGCACAGAAACTCCCCTCCGTAAGAGAGGTTTCCTTCCATCTCCATCTCTGCCCCCACTGCTGTGATGGTAATCCCTTTTACCCTACCACCCAGTGCGACAATGGCGTAATAGTGCCCCATCTCGTGTATCAGACAAGCTAGCATCACCCATGGGAGCACCCATTGATGGTCGAGATAATTTAGCCACGCAAAGAGGAGCAAAAATCCTGCTGAAATGCGAATGGACAATGGCATCCCTCCTCAATCTATCACCAAACAATCACCTTGCATGCAACCCTTCCACAACATCCACGCTCCCAATCTGATCCGAAATTCACTCGGTCAAATAGGAGATATAATGCAGGGGATTGAGATAAACCCCTTGACAGGTCACCTCAAAATGGAGGTGGGCTCCCACTGCATTTCCTGTATCCCCCATGATAGCGATGGGTTCCCCCATTTTCACAGATTGTCCCTCCTCCACCAAAAGTTCACTGCAATGGGCGTAGAGTGTACCAATTTCGTTACCATGGTCGATACGGATATAGAGCCCTGCGCTCTCCCCCTCTGTGGAGGCTGTCACCACCCCATCTGCAAAGGCGACAATCTCGAGGGTCTCTCCCCCTGCCACGTCCACCCCACTATGGACTGCACTAGCAATTGCCGAGACACGAGGACCATAAGGAGAGGTCACACGTCCTAGCAACGGCGTAGTAAATTCCAGCCCCCCCAAGGATAGCTTGTCGAGGGAATGGTTGGTGGGCAGGGTGGTTCCTGTGGGTGGAACACTTGCCATCACCTCCCCCACCGGTGGGATATCCTCTTCCAAATCTTCCTCTGGAGCTAGCATCACCTCTGGTGGTTCTTGCGTATCAACGGTCTCCTCTGGAAATTCTAGCCCGAAATAGTGGGAGGCACTCACTGCATCCTCAAAGGGTTTCACCCCCTGACTCTCGATAGGAAGAAAGACCTCCACCACCTGCTCTGGCTCGCTCTCGCCAAAGACCGTGATGCAAAACTCCCCCACCGTTCCCAAGAAGGACTCCTCCTGTGCGAGGGAGTTGCCAAAATCGAGAAAGGCACCTCGAAAATCGGTCTGTGCCCCGATCAAACGAGCCAGTTCCATCTCTGGATACACACCCTGTCCCATATAAAGGCTTAGAAATAATCCAAGCGAGACCAACAATTGTTGCAATCGCAGACGTGATCTCTCCTCTTGTTTGTTGCGTTGAGGTATTTTTGGTTGCATAGTCGCCCCCTCCTTTGTTTCTTGCTATAGTCTATGAGGGGGTGGCGTTGGTTAGACCTTGGCACGTAAAAAAGCAGAAAACTTCACCATTGGTTGAAGTTTTCTGCTTTTTTATGGTTTCACATAATGTGATCTTCTGCGCAATTATCCACCACACGAGGTCCTGTTGTCTTGGGGTCCCCTACCTGAAATTTCGCAATGGAGGTCGGGTCGAACTTGGGACAGACTCGATTTTCGGGGTTTGTGGATAGATTGACTGGAATTTGCTCGTCCTCGTGGGTATCCGAGGGCTTTTTGTTTTGGGATTTCATGATCATCACCTCGAGAGAAGTCTACCCCAAAAATCCCCAAGTTATACCCTAGTTATCATACGGGATTTTGTTCAAATACCGTCGCACCAGATCAAACCCATGATGCCCCGCCAAGATACGCACACGGTCACGGTGATTGCCCAAATCTTTGTGCCGTACATGGGTGCCCTCGGCTGTCGCAATGGCAATATAGACCGTCCCAACCTCGTTGCCACGATCGTCCAAATCAGGACCGGCAACCCCTGTGGTAGCAATGGCAATATCAGCACCCAGAAGTTTGCGCACCCCCTCTGCCATGGCGATGGCAGTCTGCTCCGAGACTGCGCCAAATTCCTCGAGGATGGCAGAATCCACACCGAGGACCTTCTCTTTGACCTCATTGGAATAGGCGATCACGCCACCCAGATATCCCTTGGAAGAGCCACTCAAATCGGTGATCCGTTTGCCGATCAGTCCCCCTGTGCAGGATTCTGCCGTAGCAAGGGTGACCCCGTGTTCCACCAGTAATTTCAGTACTGCTTCCTCGAAACAGGTTACGTCCACCCCATAGATGAGGTTGCCGAACTGTTCCTGTAGTTTCTCCACTTCAGGGGCGAGGAGGGCTTCTGCCTCCTCACGAGTGGCAGCCTTTGCCGTGACACGGAGTTCACACTCCCCTGTCTTGGCATAGGGAGCGAGGGTGGGGTTTTGCATGGTGTTCATTCTCTCTCGGAGACTGTCCTCGAGCTTGGACTCTCCAATCCCGAAAAATTTCAAGGTGGTGGAGAGGATAATCCCCTCGGAGAGTTGCGCAAGATAAGGCACGGCACGATGATAAAACATGGGTTTACACTCGGAGGGTGGTCCGGGTAGCATGATGACGTGGGTGTCCTCGGCGAAGAAGGCACAACCAGGTGCCGTCCCCCAGTCGTTGACCAGGAGGGTGCAATCTTCGGGGAGCATTGCCTGTTGCAAATTGTTATCGGTCATCATGTGGAGGAGGTTGCGTTTGGTGAAATATTCGGTGATTCGGTCTGCCGACTCTTGATGAAAGACCATTTTCTTGCCAAAGGCCTCGGCAAGCACCACTTTGGTGAGGTCGTCACAGGTGGGGCCCAGTCCCCCAGTGGTGATGATGATGTCGGCACGTTTTTTCGCAATATCGACAGCATCACGCACCCGTTGAGGATTATCCCCCACCACGGTGTGATAGTAGACGTTAAGCCCAATGGAGG
>JAWXUK010000149.1:0-5286 GCA_044432785.1 Eubacteriales bacterium
AAGGGGCATTCTCACTATTTAATCGATGGAAAATACCTATTTACGGGGGATAGTATTGCTGCAAATGAGGAGGGAGGACACTGCTTTTTCAATTTTTACAACATGAATAGCAAGGAAAATATAGCGAGTTTAGGTAGAATTGAAAGCCAATTAAAGGAGGGTCAGCCCAGCTTTATTTGCACCTCACACAGTGGAATTTATCCCTATGAACGAGCTTTTTTGCATAGAAATGACATTGCAAAAGCCAGTAAAAAGAAACCTTTTGATAAAAATGCACCCTTTGACGTATTTAAAGTATAAAAGACAGCCTCGAACAGATTTCTGTTCGAGGCTGTCTTTATGAGGAAGATAAATACCTACCCAAGCAATCCATACTGCTGTTTTAAGGATAGAATTCGCATCACACTCTCGTCTAAACGGGTTTCGGTGATGGTGCCATCTTCCAGAGCAGACATAATTCCATCAAAACCTTCCACGAAATCCTCGATCATGAGTAATATATCATTTCCAGCTAAAAAAGAGGTCACGGCAGCCTCGCTCGAGGAAAATTCATTAACAATTGCCCCCATATTCATGGCATCCGTGATAATTACACCCTCATAGCCCAATTCATTGCGCAACTTCCCAGTAATCATATCGTGGGACAAGGTGGAAGGGAGTTGGTCTGTTGTCACATTAACAGTAATGATGTGGGAGACCATCACCATGTCAACTCCGGCAGAAATTCCTTCCACAAAAGGAAGCATTTCGCATTCTAACATTTCTTCCCATGTTTGCTCGGAAATTGCAGTCCCATAATGGGTGTCGGCTTTGGTATCGCCATGACCGGGGAAATGTTTGATACAGGTCATAATGCCACTTTCCTGAAACCCTCCAATGGCAGCTACCACCATTTCGGCTGCAAGGTCAGGATCACTGCTAAAGGCACGCCCACCGATGACAGGATTATTCGGATTGGTGTTGACGTCGGCAACAGGGGCGAAATCCAGATTAAAACCGTGCTCCACCAAATAGGATCCGATTACCAAACCAACCTCATAAGCTTGGTCGGTGTCGCCAGAATTTCCGACCGTTTGCATATTCCGATAGGTGGGGAGGTCGAATGCTTTGTGGTTGGCAAGCCGAGCCACCGTGCCACCTTCCTCGTCAATCGAGATAAAGGGAGTGATTTCTCCCGAGGCTTTCATCCGATCGGTCACCTCAATCACCTGCTCTGGGGAGGAGATATCGTCGCTAAATAAAATGAATCCTCCAACCGGGTAGTGGAGTAAGGATTGATGAAATTCTTCCTCGAAAGTGAGCTCCTCCTCGTGGCCAACCACTGGAAGGTCATCCGGGGTGATAATGAAAATCTGCCCCACCTTTTCCTCTAAGGTCATACGAGCGAGAAGGGTCGCAAGCTCAATCGCTTGAAGCTCTTCAGGGGTGGGGGGATCTTCCACGACTGGGGGTGGAGAAGGGGTAGGCTCGATGGTGATGGTGGGGGGAGTAGGTTCGATCTCGCTTCCACAACCCGACAGAGGGAAAGAGATAAGGAGGATCATAAGGATCGCTAGTTTATTGAATTGTAGATTCATTTTTATGGCTCCATGGAAATTGAATAGGTTGAAAAGATAAATCCATCATATCACACCAAAAAATAAAAATCAAGAAGTATATGCTCGTTGTGCATGAGTGGTCAGTTTTCTGCACGAATGGTTCGGGAAAAACCTTGCTTTTTTCGAGGGCATTCGCTATACTATAGATAAGAGATACAACACGATATTTAAATTAGGAGGATTCTCCATGCCAACCTATCAAGATTACACCAAATACCACATAGCGTACAATCAAGAGGAGCAAAATACCTTCAATCAATATAATAACGTATCGGTTATGCCAGATGGCACCACCGAGAATGGCATAAGACGAGAAGGGGATCTTTTAATCGACGAGGTCACAAATAAAGTGGTACGACCCATCCCAGAAGTAGTGGCACACATGATGGTAGCATATGGTCGAGCACAGGAGCAACTATCCAATATCGACCGTTCAGGGGTCTATCCCGAAGGACTTGACGACACCAAGGGATGTGAAGGGATCGACCCCAAAGGCCACCTCACCCGATACGATCTTGAGCTTGAAAAGCGCATCAAAACCCTAAAACAAGTATCGATCACAGCAGATCCAGAGGTGCGAAAAGCCATCGAGGAGAGCATGTCCAAATTAAACGATCCAAGTTCCAAAGCAGGAAAGTTACGTCACGCTTTTTTGCAGAAATGCGAGGATTGTCGCTTTGACACCCGAGCTGCCAAGCTTGCACAATCCAAAACAGCACATGATATGTTAATGGAAAAAGCCCAAGAGACCAAGGGAACCCCCATAGAAGAGATGCAAGAAGCCCTCCGAGGGCTGGAATTTATGGCAGGGATTTACAATCATGAGCTCAGTCCTTCCGAAAAAAAGAAGATGGAAACCCTATTCGAGCTAGATAACCGAACACTGGTAAACCTAAATGGTAAGAGATTTGATCTGAAACAGGGCGAGCAAGGGCTTTCCATTCCCTTTGCCAATTTCGATAACACGCTGACCCAAAAATACCTCGCTCACCCCCAAAACTGGGGGAAAACAGCCCGAGAAGCCCCACAAGATTATAAAAATCCAGTGGTTGCAGAGGGAAATATCCAAACCTATTCCCATCAAGCAGTAAAGGCATCCCTTGATACCCTCTATGCTAATTTCGAATTTGCTCACGCTGGAGTGCCCCTGAGCGATATCTTCAATCGCACAAAACTCATCCTCGTAGACGGCAAAACAGTGGAACAAATCATGCGAGAGACCCACGCAATGAAAAAAAATTCCCAACCTTACGAGCAATGGGCAAAGGAAAACAGAGAGGGGTTTACCTCTGACATCGTTGTGGCAGGTCTGATGACCGGAAAACGAGTGGAAGGATTTGTGGCAGGGAAGGATGGCAAAATCAAAGGAGAGCCTATCCAAATTACCAAAACAGGATATAAGCCAGAACCATTGCGACCAGTGACCATGGATAGATGGCAGAAATTCTGCTCATTTTTCGGGAAACACAAAGAAAAAGTGGAAAAAAACAAGGAATACGATCGCCTGATGGAAGCACGCAAAGAGGTGATTGCCCAAAATGAAAAAGACCTTCAACAAAGAGTGGGACACATCGAGGTAGCACGAGAGAAACGATATGATGCAACTCTAGCTGGTGGTCAAGTGCAAAATGACATATACCTACGAGATTATATCCTAGAGGATCCCACGCTATCAAAGGTACGAGCTTCAGGACCACTGGGCTATGGGAGGGAAAAACTGGGTGTTGCCTGTGTTTGTGGTCTGATCGCACAAAATAAATATTCCATAGAAGACATATTGGATAACACCAAACTACTCGATGAAAAGGCACAAATGGGCAAATACTTTCTGCATTTATCTGCTGATAAAACCCCAGAAGAAATAGGTGAAAATAGTAAAATGGTGGGGAGATGGTTCTATCAAGGGCAACGACAACTCGTCAACTATGTCGATCAAAAATTAGAGAAAAAGGATCTATCCAATATCATCGAGGACCCAGAATTTCCAAAGTTAACAGCCATGGCAAAGATTACGTTTGATGTCACTCAAATCCTAAACGCAACGGGAACCCAATATCGAGTAGGACATCAAGAGGAAGCGGCGAGAGACTTTGCACGAGATCCCAAACTGCGAGAGGAATTAAAGGATCATAAAGCCTTCAAAAACGGTCAACCAGGGACGGAACTTACCCAAGAACAACGGGAAGCATGCAGTGGATATGTAGATTGTGCCGGGGCTGATTTAAGTGCCGTAATGGTTCATATTCACCATAGAAATAAATTTCGTGCAAAAGAAAAACTATCGAAAAATGACGCAATAGATCACCTCAGCGCAGAGGTTTTTGCACAGACGATACAACAGGAACTAAAATTCCGTCATGAGGCAAATCCGAATGCACGGGTGAGCTCCCTCATCACTTATGCTGAAATTGCAGAACATAATTTGTTCGTAAAACAATCACAAACCGATGCAAATAATAAGCACCTATTCAACAAGGATTTGGAATGTGATAAACTACAGGAAAAATTGCTTAGTGGAGACTACGAAAAAAGGTTGAAAGCCATCGGAGCAAAAGGGATGCAAAATCCAAACCTAGCCGAAGACCTGCAGGCATGTGGAAAAAAATTCATCGACAACATCGATCACGAGTGCAAAAAAAGTCTAGAGGATCCATCCAAGAAAAAAAATCACACCACAGGACGACATTAGTAAAATACAAAAAAGACAGCCCTCGTATCAACGGGGACTGTCTTTTTGTGTGAGAGGGTATTACAGCGCCTTCAAAACATCCTTACCAAGCAGGACCGATTGATCGGTCACTAAAATCGGACGTTTGATCAGCATGCCATCACTTGCAAGAAGGGTATACTTCTCTTCAAGCGACATGGTAGGAAGTTTGTCCTTGAGTTGCAGTTCACGGTATTTCATGCCACTGGTATTGAAAAATTTCTTAATATCAGCGCCACTTTTCTCGTGGAACCCTTGTACTTCTTCGTAAGAGGGGTTATCCTCGACGATGTGCCGTGTTTCGAACTGCAAACCACCATCGGTCAGCTCTTTTTTATACTTGGCACAGGTGGAACATTTGGGGTATTCGATAAAAATCATATTGGAGTCTCCTTTTCAAATGGTACCCTTACAGTGTAACACAGATTTCCTGATGACGCAAGGAGTCCCATCGAAAATGACCCAATTAAAGGGTGAGGATTCCCATCGCAAACCCAGCAATGATACAGATGATACTCACACCCCACAACCAGAAGAAACTGGTTTTAATGAGGTCTTTGAGCTCGACACCGGCCAGTCCACAACCAAGGTAAACAGCAGGGACCAAGGGGCTGATGAGGGTCACGCAGTTTTTCGCCACCAACATGGTGATAGAAATTTGCATAGGATCCACGTCAAACTGCTCGCCAACACCGATGAGCACAGGAAGAAGACCGTAGAAGAAAGAGTCGGTACTAAAGATCATAGCAATCGGAGCCGAGAGCATACCCATAATGAGGTGGAGATAAGGAGCCACAGCGTTTGGCATAATGCCAGCAATCATCAGCGCCATTTGATCCATCATGCCAGACTCGTTGAGCAGACCCAAGAACACGCCAGCAGTCAACAGGGTGGAAGCCATCATCAAAGCAGGACCAGAGTGACGACCAATGGCCTTGCCTTGTGCCTTGGAACCAGGATAGTTGACCATCAAAGCGACGG
>JAWXUK010000150.1:0-5187 GCA_044432785.1 Eubacteriales bacterium
GTCCGTCGATGCCACGACGAAGGTCGGTGTAACCGGTAGCAATGTAGATTTTTTCGGCAGAACTGAAGTTTTTTAGCATGATTTCAGCCCTCGCATCAGGTTTTGGATATCATCCGCTGAACTTCCTGCGTAGATTTCTGCTTTTATGCCTTGAATGGTGATGATGGCGATAATTTGTGAGGATACTGCTAAACTGGTGGGATTCTGGCTTTCGGTCACCATAATTTCCGCGAATTTAGTCTCGCTTTTTGCTTTTTTGAAGATTTTGTGCTGCCAATAGTAGTAGGTTGCTGGTTTAATGTCATGTTTGGCGCACCAATTATCGACGGTGAGAGAGCTTCCTCGACACTCGTGTATTCTTTCTGCCCAAAGCTGTTCTTTTTCCTGCATGTTTAGATTTTGTAGGGTAATTTCCATTTTCTCACTTCCATTTCGACTTTAACTGAGTGGAAGATAGTATATTTAAGTGAATTATACTTCTTCTACTCTGATATTGTCTCATGATTTGACGGCGAAAACAAGACAGGGGTAGAGTTGACGCTTACAAAAGAAAGGTCTGCACAGAAACGCACCCTTTACCAAAGTTGATAAAGGGTGCGTTTCTGGGGGCACTTTTTTCTGGTCACAGCAAAGGATTTTTTCTAGGACTCATCGTACTGGACATCAGGAATGAAACGTTTTTCCGGAACATCAAATTGACCAGGATCTATGATGCATAACTGACGTTTAATGACAGCTCGCATCTCTTTTGCCGGCTCGAGACAGTATTTTTTGAATTCTTCCGGTGGTATATCGGTTTTTTTACTAGCTTGAGGATAAAGTAACTTGACAAAACCAGTGCACAGTTTTTTGATCGCAGTCAAATCCCGTTTGTCTGCCTTCGGCGGTACCGCCAAACACTGGTCAACCAGTGCTGCATAGGACAAATCGTCTCGCATAGCATGGAGTACTTCTGCAAAATATTCTGTGTTTAGAGCCCAACCATTTGCGATCAAGTCTGTGTTGAGTCTAGGAATCTGCCAACCTGGGATTAATCCATGAAAGCGATCCATCGTTGCCGACTCCCCAAAGACTTCGCTGATTTTATCTACCATATTTTGATTGATGTCAAATTTCGAAGCATCGATGTTCCCCAAAACCACAACCCCTGCATCGGAAGCCATTTGGGAATCAAATCCTTTAATTTCACCAAACTCCATATAATGTTTCAGTGCCTGTTGGATCTGACCTGGTTTTTCAAAGGTGATAGACTGCACTTCGTCGAATCCCACATAGTCAAAGCGAGTCAGTAGCCCTCCAGTTTTCTTCGCATTATCATAAATCAAAGAAGCTCTCGAAACTGTACCTCCGCTAATGAGCCAGCTCTTTTTGCTGAGCTTTTCATATACATAACTCTTCCCTGTACCCTTGGGAGCCAGTTCTATCAGATTGATCCTTTTTTCTAAGAAGTGTAGCAATCGACGCAGAAAACAGAGTTTTATTTCTTCCGAGACCTCCCCTGTTTCCTGATCCACATAGCCAGCCGGATTATAATCCACTGCAGAAATTAGCACATCTATCCACTCGTGAATATCAAATTCTTTCCTTGCTTCACGATAAAAACTTAAATCAACCCGATAGGGACAAAAGGGTTTGTATCCACTCAAGTAGACTTCCTTTGGATTGTACTCAATAAACTCTTCCTCGTCATCATCTACTACCGGAGACGTTCCCAATATACTCTTCTAAAAATCGTCCGACACACCAAGCCCATCTGTAGCATATTGCTCTTCATTCAGCGTTTTTCCTAAAGTAAGCTGAATAATTCCCCAGTTTTCACTTTCTGAGAGGAGGACTTCTGCATGTTTTGCCAAAACCTCTTCGCTTACAATACCAGAAGCTCCACCTCGAGCGCCACCAAAATCTGGCAACTCAAATTGGACAACACCTTTTTTCAGATTCACATCAAGCCGCACCCGTGCCAACAATTTTTCTGTTTGCCCTTGCATTAAATTATACTTGATTCCCTGGTACGCTTCTCTATTCGGAATGAACCGGTTGATATACGCAGAGGTTTCTCCATAGTCAATATTTCCCTCACGATCCGAAAATTTCATGACCAACCAACCCCTCATATAAGAGGGAATACTTAGATTGGAAAAGAATTCGGTACGTTGTGGTTCGTTTAGTACTACCATATCAGAAAAAACTTGCTTTACTTTTTCTTCAAGCATCATACAATCTCCTTAAAGGAATAAGGTGCACCCCTGCTCCTTGTATTCCTCAATTTTAATTTCTAAATCTTCTCGGTCGCAACCGAAGGATTCGCTGAGACAATCTAAACAGAGAAACTCCTTCATCTCAGAAGAGACAAGTTTTTTGTTCAACGCCATCATATCCTTTGTTAGCGGGTTACCGCAGTCACGACATTTTCTTGCCTTTACGCCCATCTCAACTCCTAAAAATCATCGTCTATTTCCATGCCCTTGCGTTTCACCTGGATAGTCTCCTCTTTTTGGCACAAGACTCCATTTAAGTGAATGTAAATCGAATAAACTTGATCGAGATCCAATCCCGGTAGATACACGCTCCATCTATCGCCTTTTGTCGCCATGGCGCTGTAAGTATTGGAACCTACTTGGACAGTCGCTTCCGTAACAACGCCAGTGGTGGTAAACACAAAGCAGGCTTCACGCTTCACATCGAGGAACACTTCTTTCCCCTCTATATGGTAAGAGGCTGCTGCCGTTGGTTCATTTCGTTTCCGGTTACCTCTCTTGAAGTGAATCACAGGAACCAACGCTTCTTCCGGTGTTGCGCCACCATGAATTTCACCAGGAGCATAGCCTGAGCAAGTGAAATGGTGATAGGTCTTAAAGGCAATCACTTCTTTATTCCGCATAGTTCTCGGAATGACGCCACAACTTCCTTCAGAGGATAGCACACAGTAGCGACCAAGATTCCGGACTTCTCCTTGTGGTGGCACTGCGATTCCCTCTGTTTTATGAAACCCCAGTGCTGCAAGCCGACTTAGTCCATGGTCCGACGTGATCACAATGTCTTTTTTAGGATTCGCCGCTGCTACTTTCACTACCAGATCAGCAATCGTATTCATCATATCCAGTTGTTTCGCAACAACTGCTTGATAATTCGTCTCACTTTTATCCTTAATGTGACTCAGGGAATCAAAAAGATCGAATTTTTTCTCAGAAATAATATCATCGGTCACTTTAGCCATATTCACGCTGGTCACTGTCGGGATCAGTGCTGCTGCTACATGAACAGCAGGATTTTTCAAACTTTGATCTTTCTTCTGAATCTTTTCCAGGAGGAGATCTATCCACTCTACCCCAAGACCGTCAATCCAGAGGTAATAGGCGTCGAATTGATTTTTCAGTTGGTAGAGAATTTCCCCTCGACTGCGGTGCGCAATAATATCATATTTTTCTGCTTGCTCGGCACATTCTTCAGAGTAGGTATCCGCAATTTTGCTGGTTTTGTACGCCTGAATGTAGTCCAGCAAGTCCCCTTTTAGATACTTTGACTCTTTCATGTACAGCACAAATTCCGGATATTTTTCTTTTAACACATCTTGATAAGTCTCTAGCGTTTCCCCTTGCTGCAGGATTTTAGAAACCAATTCCACCATACAAGTTCGTTCTTCGAGAGTTCTGTTTGTAAGCAATGCGAATTTCTCTTTCGGATTCTCCAATCCTCGAAATGCCTGCCAGAACTCTTGACTGTAGGAAGTCACACCCAAAAATTTGAGTGCCTCCTCACGTTGTAGTGCGAATTCTAAAAAGTAAGGATGTTCAAGACATGAAAAAATGAAACATTCTAAGGATTGGCTGAGTTCCTCGATGTTGGAACATTGCTTTACAGCGGAAGAAATATAGTCCCGATCTGAATTCAAACTTAGTTTGAACCATAAAAAGAACAGCCACCGATGATTCGCTGTTAGTGTTGACCACTGCCCTAAAATCTGCTTTGGATTGAACTGCAAAATATTGAACGCTCGACAAATCACATCGCTCAAATTACCCTTGGATTTTCGTACGTAAGGCACAAGAGATGCCCACTGCTCTGGTGTTCCATAGTTTTTTTCCAGTGGGGCGCCACTGGTTTGCACCCAACGGGTTAGGTAATCAAAAGGATCCGTCACAATTTCCAAGGTGTAGTTGCCAACCACCGGTCTAAATTCTTTCGCATATCTGGTGCTAAAGGACATCTCTGCCGTAGCCAGTCCTCTATCCCACAACTTAAACCAGTTCCGCAAGCCGTTTGCATCTACCTGTAGCTGATGTTCCTTAAATATCCCTCCCAATATCTCCACACGAAAGGAGGAGGGAGGCTCTGTCAGCTCATAAAAAGCATCAGAAAAACGCTCGTCACCGAGATCCCCTACCAGAGATTCAAATAGTGTTTTACCTGCAAAAATGGGTAGCCAGATACGTTTGCACGAGTGCACATGACGATTTAGAAGTCCATGGAGATTGAAGTTACATCTCTCCACACTGCTAGCTACTCGTAGGTATTCTCCTAAGTGGGGAATCAATATCGTTTCATCTTTGTGCTTTTCTAAAAAACCTACCACTGCTGTTAGATCAGGGATGGTGTCTTCGCCTTTGCAATAATTGGGATCAGAAAGTTTAACTGTAATATCCGCTTTTTTCGAAAGCGTTTCGACCAGTGAACTGTAAGTCTCTAGGTTCTCTGTGAAAAAGATCCGGCACACCAATCTCTTTTCTTCCTGATCCGCCTCTACGATCTGCAGTAAATCTTCTAATGCTATCTGGGTGTACTCCAAAGCCACCATCCCTTTCTCCCTTATTTGTCGAGCACAATGAGACACGCTTCTGTGCTAGCATCCAGCAATCTAGCCAGTTGTTTTCTCAGTTCATCCTCTGTCATATTTTTAGTTTTTTCTTTTGCCTGGTCGCTTACCTCTTCTTTCAAGTCCACTGAAATGAATTTTTCAACAATCCCACGAATGAATTTCAAAGAAATATGCCATTTGGTACAATCGCTATACCCACCATTTATTAAGGCAACACCTCACAATCACTCATTCCCAACTTTCCTCAAAAATCGTCCCACAAATTCGTTAAAATTTTCGGCAATCCACCAAGGATTACGCTCAAATTTTAGCTTTTTGTAGAACAATTTTTCTCGAAATTTGAAAATGGCAATTATGAGGTATTGCCTTAA
>JAWXUK010000151.1:0-5144 GCA_044432785.1 Eubacteriales bacterium
ATGAGCAAGGCTTGCCCCTATTTTTCGGCTTGGAGGGTATTCCACTTGATGCGTGAGAAGTGGAATGCCGAGATGCACATACCTACCATCCATCCGAGTGGGATGGCGACGGCGATGGAGAGTTCGGCGAGCTGGGTTGTTAAGGTATAGGCGAAGACCACCCGTAATATCATATTTGTCATCGAAGAACTGATGAATTGGGAGATCTTACCACAACCACGGAGCAGTCCTCCTGTGACGAAAAAGCATCCCATGAGTGGATAGAAGACCGAGACCACTCGGATATATTCTACCCCGTAGATCATGGCGGGGTTTGATTCCCCTTCGGTTAAGAAGAGGGAGAGGAGTTCTGGGGTGAAAATATAGATGATTGTGGCGATGACCACCGAATAGACCGTGGTGAGTATCAAAAGACAACGATAGCCATCTTTGACACGTTCGGGCTTTTGCGCCCCGATGTTTTGGGCAGTGAAGGTTGCCGAGGCGCTGCTAAAGACGACATTTGCCGAGACGGCGAGGTTATCGAATTTGGTGCCTGCTGTGTAGCCTGCGACGTAGAGATCGCCGTAGGAGTTGACGAGTCCTTGCACCGTTGTGATGCTAAGCGCCATGAAGGACTGCTGAAACATGGAAGGGAGCCCGAGTTTTGCAATGCGAAGA
Organism: Eubacteriales bacterium; assembly: GCA_044432785.1. GTDB lineage: Bacteria > Bacillota > Clostridia > Oscillospirales > Oscillospiraceae > JAWXUK01. Next base: position 661 of record JAWXUK010000151.1, read on the forward strand.
GCGGCCTGCTTTGTGAAGAGGGGTGGCTTTTGCTTGGTGCCCATTTCGGGGAGCTTTTTGAGAAGGACGATCATGGTGTAGAGAGCTGAGAAGCCGTTTGCGATGGTGGTTGCCCATGCCACACCGACGACACCCCATCCGTAGTGGATCACAAATAGTAGGTCGAGGCCGATGTTGAGCACCGTGGAGAGTGCAAGTGCGATTGTGGGGGTTTTGGTGTCGCCTAAGGCTGAAAAGATGCCGTTTAAGGTGTTGAAGAGGTAGACGAAGGTGCAACCGATGAAGTAGATTTTAAGGTAGTCGCAAGCATCGACGAAGACGGTGGAGTCTGTTCCGAGGAGCTGCAGAATTGCCTCGGAGAAGATTTCCCCGATGATGCCGAGGAGGAGACCTAAAATGGTCATGCCGATTAAGGCAGTGGTGATGGTGGTTTTGGTTTCGTCGAGGCGTTTGGCGCCGAAGAGTTGGCCGATGACCACATTGGCACCCATGGAAAGCCCTTGCGCCATTGCTACGGCAAGCAAAGTGATCGGATAAGAGGATCCTACGGCTGCGAGTGCTTGTGTGCCTTCGTATTGACCGACGATGATCGAGTCTACCATGGTGTAGAGTTGCTGAAAAATAGAGCCTATGAGCATGGGGAGCGAGAATTTGAGGAGGAGACGTAAGGGGGGACCTTCGGTTAAATTTAGCCTGATGGGAATCATCCTCTCTCTTTTTTTGTGGTTCTATTGTATCCTATTTTGGGAAGTTTGTCAAAGGGTTTGTGGGTAGTGTGTGGGATTTTTATGGAGTTTGAGGAAAGTTTCTGGTAAAAACTTGTGGAGGAGAACTTTTTTTATTTTACTCTTCCATTATAGGATGAAATATGTTATAGTAAAAAGTACAGTGTAGAACAAGGAGGACTTTTTTTGAAAAATATCAGCTTGATCGGGATGCCTGGCTCGGGAAAGAGCACGGTTGGCGTGCTACTTGCCAAGGAATTAGGGCTTGATTTTTTAGATACTGATTTGATTATTCAAAAAGAGCAATCCCAACAGCTACAAGAGCTTGTGGACAGCCTTGGAGCCGATGGATTTATGGACCTTGAAGCGAGAACCATTGCAGCCCTTACTTGCGAGGGTTATGTGATTTCGCCCGGTGGGAGCGTGGTGTGCCGCCCCTCTGGTATGGAACGACTGAAAGAATTGGGACCTGTTGTTTATCTATCTGTCCCCTTAGATGTATTAGAATCACGCATTTTGAACCTGAACACCCGTGGGATTGCCATGCGCACCGAGCAAACCCTTGGAGATGTGATGGTAGAGCGTGCCCCCCTCTATGAAGCCTATGCCGACCTTACCATAATAACAAAGGCGAGTGACACTGCCGAAAATATGGTGAGCGCTGTGCTAGATGCGCTAGAGAATCAAAAGAAAGCTGGAACACTATGACATTTCGTGACCTGGGGTTGTGTGACCCTATTTTATCTGCGTTGGAGAAGCAACAATATCAAACCCCTTCTCCCATTCAACGCAAAGCCATCCCCCCTGCCCTAGAAGGGCGTGACGTGCTGGGATGTGCGCAGACCGGAACAGGGAAAACCTGCGCCTTTGCTACCCCTATTTTGCAACGACTGGACAAAGCCGTCCCTGGGCGACCTGTGAGAGCCCTCATTTTAACCCCTACCCGTGAACTTGCATTGCAAATTTACGAGAATATCGAAGCCTATGGCGTCAATCTTCCCCTGAGATCGGCTGTGATCTTTGGCGGGGTGGCGCAAGGTCCTCAAGTGACCACACTCAAACGTGGTGTGGATATTTTGGTGGCCACCCCTGGACGTCTTGGAGATTTGTATCAACAAAAGCTCCTTGATCTATCTAAGATTGAAATTTTCGTCCTCGATGAGGCAGATCGTATGCTTGACATGGGATTTATCCACGATGTCAAGAAGATTTTGAAGTGGCTACCCTCGAAGAAACAGACCTTGTTTTTCTCGGCTACCATGCCTCGTGAGATTACCGAGCTTGTGGATTCTCTACTGTCTGATCCCGTGAAGGTGGCTGTGGACCCTGTTTCCTCTCCTGTGGAGGTCATTACGCAGAAGCTTTATTATGTGGATCGCAACAATAAATCGGCGCTCCTTGCTCATTTGATGAAACAAGATAACATTGAGAGCGCCCTTGTCTTTACCCGTACCAAACATGGTGCCAATCGTGTGGTGAAGGATTTGGGCAAATTTGGGATTTCTTCCCAAGCCATCCATGGCAATAAGAGTCAAACTGCACGGCAGAAGGCACTCGCCGACTTTAAGTCGGGGGAGATTCGCTGCCTGATTGCCACTGATATTGCGGCTCGTGGGATTGATATTGATAAGCTATCCCATGTTTTCAACTTTAACCTACCTGAAGTGCCTGAGACCTATGTCCATCGGATTGGACGGACCGGCCGTGCAGGGCGAGACGGTGTGGCAATCGCTTTTTGCGATTTTTCCGAGAAATCTTTGGTGAAAGACGTGGAACGTTTGATGGGGAAGACCATTCCTCTCGAAGGGGAACACCCCTATCCCATGCAGGTTTTTGAAGTGCCTAAACGAGACAAACACGGCAAAATCATCAACGAGGATGATGAGGAGGCACGTCGTGCTGGTCGGGAACGTCGTCGTGCGAAGGAAGAGCAACATCGCTCGACCCATCAGGCGAAAAAAGAGAGGGAGAATCTTCAAACCATTGGGATTGAAGTTGCCCCTGTGAAACAAGAGAGAAAACGTGGGGTGCGCAGTGGACAGGTCATGGAGACCGGTTCTGCGATGCCTAATACCCAAGTGAGTCGCCCTGATCCTCTCTCGGGAGATGAGATCATGGATGCGACGGCGAGAATGCTTGCTCCACGCACCATGCCCAAACCACAACGGCAGTCTAATCGCAATCAGATGAACAATGGACAGCAAAAAAATGACAATCGGAAGCACACAGAACCCAAGAAAGCCCACAAAGGCAAGGGTCGTGAGCAGGAAGAGCATAAACCACATCACAAGGGTGCCACCAATCAGCACAAGACCTCGAGCCACTATAAGTCGGCAGAGGGGCATAAGAGTGGGGAGCACGGCTCCCATTCGCACCAAAACAAGAATCGCAATCGGACGAGAAATTCTCCTCCACGCAATCAGTTTGATACCCCTCCACACGCAGCGCAGACCAAGGATTCGACCGAGCAATCTAGTTTGGTCAAGCCATTTTACTTGGATATGAAATAGGCTTTTTGTTTGTTTCGCCAAGAATGTATGATTTTGTTAGCGATACCATTTTATTTGGATAAAAATAAAGGAGACAGAGATCATGGACAACAAAAAACAGTATCAAGAGAAACTCGGAACCCCAGAAAAAGCCGCATCGCTGGTGAAAAGTGGAGATTGGGTGGACTATGGTTGGTGTGCAAACACTGCTACCACGGTGGACTCGGCTCTGGCAGCTCGGATTGGTGAGATTACCGACCTGAAATTTAGAGGTGGTATCTTGATGTGGCACCCTGAAGTGCTCAAAGTGCCTGATGCTGAGAAGCACGTCACTTGGAACTCGTGGCACTCGAGTGGACTCGAGCGTAAACTTTGTGCAACCGATATGGGATTTTATATTCCTTTGAGATACTCTGAGCTTCCTCGGATGTATCGTGAGAACTGTCAAGTGGATGTTGCCTTTTTCCAAGTGGCACCCATGGACGAGAATGGTTATTTTAACTTTGGAGCCAATAACTCCCACATGGCGGCTGTCTGCGATGTGGCGAAGAAAATTGTTGTGGAGGTCAATACCAATGTTCCTTACTGCAACGGCGTCAAGGAGCAAGGGGTTCATATCGATGATGTCACCATGATTTTGGAGGGTTCTAACCCTGCGATGGCGCAACTGCCCTCTGGAGCTGCGACTGAAGTGGATCAAGCTGTGGCGAAACTCATCGTGGAAGAGATTCCTAACGGTGCTTGTTTGCAACTTGGTATTGGTGGAATGCCTAACGCTGTGGGATCCATGATTGCGCAGTCTGACCTCAAGGATCTTGGGGTACATACCGAGATGTATGTGGATGCTTTTGTTGATATTGCCAAGGCTGGTAAAATCAATGGTAAGTTTAAGTCTATTGATCAAGGTAAGCAGGTCTTTGCTTTTGCAGCTGGAACCGAGAAACTTTATGAGTACATCCACCAAAACCCTGAGGTCTTTTCTGCTCCTGTGGACTATACCAATGATGTGCGCAATGTCTCGCAACTAGAGAAATTTATTTCCATCAACAATGCTGTAGATTTGGATCTCTTTGGACAGGTCAACTCGGAGTCGGCTGGAACCAAACACATCTCTGGTGCTGGTGGTCAACTTGACTTTGTGCTGGGATCCTACCTCTCTAAGGGGGGCAAGAGCTTTATTTGCTGTTCCTCTGCCTATACCGATAAGTCTGGGACACTCCATTCTCGGATTCGTCCTACTCTATCGAGTGGTTCTATTGTTACTGATACC
>JAWXUK010000152.1:0-5132 GCA_044432785.1 Eubacteriales bacterium
CCGATGAGACCGCTGGGCTGGCTGACTCCAAATGAGTATGCTGTACAAGATGTTTGACAAACTTACAATTCACACCCCCTTTTCGGAGGATTTTCTATGGGGTTGGATTTCTGTATTTTGTGGTTAATTTCGGCGAATTGTATCTCGTTGGCATGGACAGAGGTAAGTTTTACAGGATAGCAAAGTAAAAGCACGATAAGAAGAGTTCTATCTTATCGTGCTTTTTGTTTTATTAGGTCTTTACATTTGCGGTTTGTACTGTTGTGCTAGAGGGGTGTTCGCTTTGTTGCGCTTCTTTTTCTGGGAAGAAATCTTTAGAAACATGACGGTAAATTAAGACGGCTGCAATTAATGTGATCACATCAGCTACGGGTTGAGCATAGACCAAGCCATATATGCCAAAAGTGCCACCCAAAATATAGAGAGCTGGAATATATACGATGCCTTGGCGACAGATATTTACGAAGAAGGCAGATTTTGCTGCCCCTGCCGACTGCAATGCATTGGAAATTAGGAATAGAAGCGCCATAATTGCCGAGGTGGAGATCAAAACTTGAGAAAAAGTATAGCCATATTCAAAGGCAGCAGGGTCGCTGACAAATCCATTTACGATGGGGGTCATGGCAAGATAGCACAGTATTGTTAAAGAGCCAGAGACACAAATTGAGAAAATAACAGAGAATTTTAGGACTGCTTTGTATCGTTCTTCGTTTCTTGCTCCAATGGAATAACCCAAGAGGGGCTGCACCCCCATGCCGATTCCCATACATACCATGGATGTGATCATGGTGCATTTCATGGCGACTCCGATGCCGGCCACAGCCATATCTCCGTAAGTTGCCATTTGTCCGTTGATTAAAACTTGGGATAGCCCCATTAAAATGGAAGAGAGAGAGGAGGGCACACCAATGATTAAAATATTTTTCATGATGCCTTCCCCTAGGGTGAAATCAGTGGGTTTGATACTTAACATGGACTGATTTTTCTCTTTTTTGAGTAAATAGACCAGATAATAGAGTCCCCCACAAGTGTTTCCGATAAAAGTGGCAACGGCAGCACCCTCGACCCCCATCTCGAACGTGAGAATCAAAATGGGGTCTAAAATGATGTTGATAAGGTTGCCGAGCATCATGCCACCCATTGCTTTTTCGGGCTTTCCTTCGGCACGGACCAGAGCAGAAAAACAGCTAGAAATCAGGATGAATACCCCTGATAGACTGAAAATGCGAAGGTAAGAAGCCACCATTTCAACGGTTTCGCCACTTGCGCCGAGTGCAATGACAATGGAATCTACAGCTAGAAAAACTGCAGCAGAGAGCAAGATTCCGACGACGATGCACGACCAGAAACAGAAGGAGGAGATCTTTTGCACTGTGTCGTGATCACCACTGCCTAAATTTCGGGATAGGAGGGCAGCGCCACCCACTCCGAAGACATTTCCTAAGGACATAAAGAGCAAAAATAAGGGGGTTGCCATTGAAATTGCAGCGACTTTTAGGTCGTCTCCTGTTTGTCCGATGAAAAAGAGGTCAGCCATGTTGTAAATCAACACCATGACCATGGCTAACATGGCTGGGATTGCATTTGTGAGGACGGCTTTTCCTACCGGCATACTGTCTAATTTTTCTAGATCATTGTTCATTGTTGTGCTCCATTTCTAATTGTTCATCAATAGCGTGATATTGCAGTAGGTTGTGTTTGGCTTTTTGCAGTAGCTCCATGAAAATTGCATGCTCGCCCACTGTGAAATCGTGGAAGAAGATTCGTTCCACTTCTTCGATGCATTCTTTGAGTTGAGGGATCATTTCTAGGCCTGCTTCTGTGATTTTCACCATCTTTTTCCTCTTTTCTGAGAGGTGAGTGGTGATGAAATTCTTTTGCTCGAGTCTGTTTATGACCCCTAACATGGTTGGTTGAGCTGTTTCTGACATCTTTTCTAGGGTTTTTATAGGGAGTTCATGTCCCTCGGCTTCTTGTAAGAAAATTAAGACAAGCCCTTGCGCCATACTTAAATCAAACTGATTGAGTCGATGATTGATTTGTTTTAGGTTCATAATCCCAATTTGATGCAGGATTTTGCCTAAATGCTCGTGATCCATTCTTGGTACCTCCCTATGGAATGGTGATTTCAATAGTGTGCTATTACGTTATTAGTATAGCACACTATTGAAATAAGTCAAGAGAAAGTTTACCCACGTGCTACTTTTAGGGATTTTCCACAATGAACTGGTGATTGGTTTTTGCTTATTTATGTGAAATGTACACGTAATTCGAAAAAAAGAGGTAGGACATTACGTCTTACCTCTTTTTTATATGTTTTATGTAAAAATTCTTGCGATTACGGGGAGATTTGGGGGAGAATGCGTAGTATTACTTTAACACAGTGGCATTAACACATATTGTACAAACATTGCCCAAGGAATGGCGACGACGCTTACAGCTAAGAGCACCAGAGGTAAAATGCAATATTGACCTTGGTATTTCACGACTTTGAGGAGCCAACCCACTACGGCAGTCGGGACGATGGCTGCGAAGAGGATGGATAATCCCACGATGAGCCAACTGGTTGGATAGGTGACCACCATGGCGAGGACCACGAGTTGTCCTGTGAACGAGACCACGGGCATCTTGCCATAATAGGGGTAGTATAAAAAGGTGGTGAGGGCGCCTGTGACAAGCATAGCGAAGATTGTCATGGGAAAGAGTCCTGCGCCAACCCCCGTGCTCATGGGGTTTAGGCAGTAGGCAATCACGGTGAAGAGCACCAGTCCCATGGCTGCGATGGAACTGCCATTGACCCCTAAATTTCCAATGTCCCCGAAGACTTGATGGATAAACCACTCGTTGGGGGAGGGGGTGTGAACTGGTTCGGGTGGTGGCTCAGGGGTGCGAGGGGTCATCCAATCCATGAAGTGGAAAATGATGTGAGCCATCGGCACAAAGAGGAGGGAGCCCCCTGCTACGCAGAAGAAAATGGGGAGGGTGAGAGGGTCTACCAAGCACAGTCTCGCAATTAAGCAACATGGGGTTGCGAGCAGAGTTGTGACAATGAAAATAGTGGTTGTTTTTTGGCTCGAGACCCCATAAAACATGGTGAGATGATGGAAAAATAGGAAAGCAGAGAGGGTGGGGATAAAGCCAAATTGCGCAAAAACCTGACCATAGAGCAGTTCACTTGCGAGGGTGCTCGTGATGGCAAGGGTGAGCATAACAGGGAAAATCTTTCCATTTCCATCCACGCCAGTTCCCTTCCATCTGGAGTTTTTTACCTCGAGGGAGGCTGCCACATAGGAGAGGACGATCATGACGAAACAGGAGAGTGGGTTGAACAAAAAGGTCAACTGTGAAATATCAAAGAAGAGATATTCCACCAAACTGAGGGGATTGCCAGCAGCATACCCCTCCATTAGGGCAGGGAAACTGGTGGTAATGGTATTTTGCTCGACAAAAGGGGTGACCCAAATTAGGAAGCTATACAGGGCAAATCCTAGGGCAATCAGCGTGGAAAATCCACCTAAGACCTCGCTACGGGATTTGGTTTTTTCTGGGGTTGTGATCATCAGAAATACCTCCTATGTTAAGATGATGATGGAAAAAGGGGTGCCAAAACAGTCTTTTGGCACCCCTTCGAATGGTTTACACGTCGAGAGCTCGGTAGTAGCCACCTTGCACGGCGTCAACCACACGACCGGCTTTGATGCAGTCGCCAGTTTCGTAGACTCGTGGCGCAGTGTTGTAATATTGTTCTGCCACAGAGCGATTTGGCTTCATGCCTGCTGCCAATAAAATGGTGTCAGCTTCCAATGTGAGGGTGCCATCGGGTGATTCACAGACCAGTCCTTTGTCGGTGATTTCGAGAGCACGGGTGCTGGTGTGGATCTTCATTTTGCTGTTACGCACATAGGTTGCCATGGAGTTTTTGTGCATGAAGTAGGCATCAGGTGCCCAATCGGCATTCATTTCTACCAAAGTGACCTCTTTGCCCAGTCCATCTAAGTAGATACCACATTCGCTACCCACGAGACCTGCACCCAAGACCACCACTTTTTGGCCGATGGCAGGGGGGCTTTGGTGGAGGGCATCGATGGTAACAACCTTTTTGTTATCCACGCCAGGGATGTTAGGGACTAGAGGGTTTGCGCCGACAGCAATAATGACCACATCAGCTTTGAGGGCCTCTGTCTCTTCTGCAGTGAGGGTTTTATTGAGATGGATATTTACCTTTGCAGCTGCGAGGCGACGCTCGAGCACTTGGACAAAGTGGAACATATTGTGCTTGAAGGGGATGTGTTGCTCCGAGCGAAGTTGTCCACCCAGATGGCCACTCGCTTCGTAGAGCGAGACGCTATGACCACGTTCGGCTGCCGTGACTGCTGCTTGCATCCCACCTGGTCCACCACCGATGACCACGACTTTTTTGGAGGTGGTTGGAGGGACGGCAGATTGACAGGCGAGCTCGTTACCCACTTCGGGGTTGAAGGCGCAGCAGTAAGTACGGTTTGTGAGATAGTTATAGAAACAGGTGAAGCAACGACAGCAACGGGTGATGTCCTCGGCATTGCCAGAGAGGGCTTTTTCGGGGAAGTAGGGGTCGCAGATGGACTGACGTGCCACCTCAACAATGTCAGCTTTGCCAGAGGCGATGATCTCTTCCATCATGTCGATGTCGGTGAGACCTCCCAAAGTAGCCACTGGGGTTTTGACGTGCTTTTTGACTTCGGCTGCCAAAAATACGTTGCAACCTTCATCCACAAACATGGAAGGGTGGGTGATACCAAAGACTTCGGGGTTTTCGTGAACACCGGCAGAAACGTGGATGATATCCACCACTCCGTCCAACATTTTAGCGATTTCGATGCCTTCTTCGATGGTGTAACCACCTTCGTCGAACTCAGCACCACTCATACGAAATTCGATGGGGTAGTTAGGTCCTACCACCTCACGCACCTTTTGGATGACGAGGAGGGGGAATCTCATACGGTTTTCACGGCTACCACCCCATTGGTCGGTGCGTTTGTTCATGGCAGGGGAGATGAATTGATGGAGTAGCCAGCCGTGGCCACCATGGATGAGCACCATATCAATCCCTGCTTTGACGCACAACTCAGCAGATTGCGCAAATTGATCGGCTA
>JAWXUK010000153.1:0-5131 GCA_044432785.1 Eubacteriales bacterium
GTGTTCTACCTCGATTTGTTCAAAAACCTCGATGGCTCCCTCGATTGGGCTGCGATTTTTCGTATCAGCGATGGTGGCATGGCGATTTACGGGGGGATTATCGCAGGGCTCATTGTCCTCGTCCTCTTTTGTCGTGCCAAAAAGATCAGCTTCTTCGTCATGGCAGATGCTTTGGTGGTGGGCTTGATTCTCGGTCAAGGAATTGGCAGATGGGGAAATTTCATGAATGTCGAGGCCTATGGTGGATTGACCGACGGCTTCACACGGATGTCCTCTAGCTCCATTGCAGAAGAAATGGTGCGCAATGGATATGCCACCGTAGAACAGGGGGCAGATATCCTCTCAGGAATCTTGGGAGTACATCCAACTTTTTTTTACGAATCCGCTTGGAATTTTCTCGGAGTTGTGTTATTATATAGTATGTGGAAGTTCTCACACAAATTTGATGGACAGATCTGCTTTAGCTATTTCCTGTGGTATGGGATCGGCAGATTCATCATCGAGGGTATGCGCACCGATAGTCTTTACTTTTTCGGGCTCTCCTTTTTTGGATACCCTTTGCGCACCTCGCAAATGCTCAGCCTTGTACTCGCAACGGTTTCAGGTGTTGTGTTGGCACTTGCCTTTGCAGGGAAAATCCCCAAATTATACAAAAAATCGGAGGATAACACATGATAAATTCTGTTGGCAGAGTCGGCGAAGTTTCGGTCTATCACATCCGTAGTGTAAACAGCGCCCCCCCTTCCAGTAATTACGGCATGGCTGTCACGCCGGTTACAAAGGTGAATCCGGTTCACCGTGAGATGCAAAATAATGCGCTTCAAGTCCAAATGCCCACCATCCGAGCAGGGGAAGATCCGGTCGAAATGGCAGTGCGCAGTCGCATCACAAATGCAGAAATGGAGGAGATGGATATGACATTAAATCAAATCACACCAGAGCTCAGTCCCGAAGATACGCTACAAAATCATAAGATTTTGATGGACAATCTATCACGCACGGGCTCCTTCCAAACCGTTATCAATGATATGACCACTTCCCCCGGAATGGCGAAAACCGAGGAAGCACGCTTTCATTCCGACGTCATCGAAGATATGATGAAAACCATTGAAGATGCGCAATTCATCCCTCAAAATATGCAAGTACCGAATGTCATCGAGAATGTCGACTCCATCGAACCACCCGAGGAACTCCCCACGGAACAAGAACAACTCTCTGCGAAATTTTCTATGCAGGGCGAACTGGTCAAAGGGGAACTCGTAGATAGTATCGGCTAATTTTTAAGCACACAACTATAAACCAACCGATTGTTATAGTTGTGTGTTTGCGTTTTTGTGCAGAGGAGAACGCTATGTTTCAAGAGATATATCAAATCGTAAAAGAAGACTTAGGTGGACGTGGCTTTGCTAATCTTGCCGATCTCGCCATCGGGGAAGAGCTCTGTCAAACTATATTTTCTGCGAAAAAAGTCGCTATTTTAACTGGGTTTCCAGTAAAATCTGCGCAAATAGGGGAGACCGATGGCCCCCTTGGTGCAGTCAATATCGCCACAGCTTTTCGTGAAATGGGGGCAGAGGTCACACTGCTCACCGATCAATGGTCGCATCAACCACTGCTCGCCACAGCCAAAGGGACAAACTGCCCTGTCCGTTTGCTTGAAACCCCACAAGATATCACCACTTTTTTGGAAGAAAACACCCCAGATGTAGTGGTCACCATCGAGCGTCCCTCCAAAGGAAAAGATGGACACTTTCACAGCATGCGTGGCGTCGTTATCGACGAATTTGTGATGGATACCGATGGTTTAACCCACTATAAAGGAGGGAAAATCATCTCCATTGGGGATGGAGGCAACGAATTTGGGATGGCGAGTTTCAACCTCCCACCTGAAGAATCACTATCGATATTTGCAAATACGAAATGCGATTTCCCCCTCCTCGCAGGGGTGTCAAACTGGTGGGGATGGGGGATTCAAGCCCTCATTTCGCTCAAACTTGGCAGAGATGTCTTGGTGAGTGATCAACAAGAAACCGAGATGCTTCAACGGCTCATAAAGGCAGGTGGGGTAGACGGCATCACAGCAAAATGTGAAATGACGGTGGACAACCTCACGCTCGAAGAAAACCTTGATATTTTACGAAGAATCCGTGTGGTATTACATAAAAATCTAAAAAAATAACGCTTTCCCGACCTTGAGACCAAGGTTCGAGACATCTAACGAGTAGAGAATAAGGGAGGAAACCGAGTGGATGCAATCCTTCTCCTCGCAGGAAATAGCCATCGTTTCGGAGATAACAAACTTCTTTTCCCTATAGATGGCAAACCCATGTATCGACATATTTTCGAGAAAATTATTGAGTTGAATCTCGAAAATATCGTCGTAGTCACACAATATCGAGAGATCATTCAAGATATGCAATCAGAAAGTGTGATTGTAGTGACAAACCCATCTCCGGAAAAAGGGCAATCCCACTCTATTTCTCTTGGACTTCAAGCATTGCTTGAACGAAATCCAGGATCCACCTCTTGCCTCTTTTCGGTAGGGGATCAACCATTCTTGACGGCTTGCACCTTACATAAACTGATCTCGCTCCACCTCGAAACCCCTAAGTGCATCACACTTTGTGGAAACGAGACACGTCGAGGCAACCCTGTCATCTTTCCCTCGAAATATTATCCGGAACTACTTGAGTTACAAGGTGATGTCGGTGGAAAACAGGTGATAATAAACCACTCGGAATATCTCGATATCCTCCTCACTCCAGAAAAAGAGTTGGAAGATATTGACTTTAAAGTTCTATGACCATTCCCTTAAATCAGCGAATATTTTCAAGGTAGGGCAGGGGAGTGATGGTTGTGATACATTAAGGAAGAGAGCGTGGCAACTCTTTGGTATCAGTTCATGTAAAGAGTAATACCTTTACATGAAAATCACTTTCATCTAGAAGAAATGAGATAAGTATGATTATTTTAGGGATTGACCCAGGGGTCGCCACCATCGGTTTTGGCATTATATCCAGTCAAAAAAACGTGAATAAAGTACTAGAATATGGCGTCATTACAACCCCGGCAGGAATCTCCCTCTCCAAGCGTCTCCTCCAAATCAGTCGAGATTTAGAGTCCCTCATCACCCAATTCTCACCCGATCAAATGGCAGTGGAAGAACTTTTTTTTAGTAAAAATGTCACCACAGGTATCGCTGTCGCTCACGGCAGAGGGATCGTGCTCCTCGAAGGGGAACGGCAAGGACTTCCCATCTTTGAATATACTCCAAACCAAGTGAAACAAGGGGTGACAGGGTATGGCAAGGCAGAGAAAAGACAGGTCATGGAGATGACAAAACGCCTCCTAAACCTCAAAGAGATCCCACGTCCCGACGATGCTGCCGATGCCCTTGCCGTGGCAATTTGTCATAGTCGCTCGGTCACATCACTGCTCAATCAAAGTTACGACCCCAAGAAATATAATACCATCTAATTTAGTAAAAGGAGCTCAAAATGTTCTATTCTTTAACAGGGACGATAGCCCATATCGAAGCTAACATGGTTGTGGTGGATTGTAGTGGCGTAGGCTACCTCTGTCGCACCACAACTTATACTATTTCATCACTTAATCAAGGTGAAGTGAAAAAGCTTTACACTCACCTCCATGTCAGGGAAGACGCCATGGAAATCTTTGGATTTTCCACCCTAGAGGAAAAGAATATTTTCCTTCAATTAAACTCTGTTACAGGGGTAGGACCAAAGGCTGCCCTCTCTATTTTATCGGTTTCCACACCAGAAAACCTCGCCCTTGCCATCATCACAGGTGACGAGAAGGCGCTTACGGTTGCCCCAGGAATCGGCAAAAAAATCGCCCAAAGGGTCATTTTAGAACTCAAAGACAAGCTCGCCAAAGGGCAGACCCTCACGGTCTCGACAGGGGAGTCTTACGGTGGTACAGGTGTGACCATCATCCCACAAAATAAGCGCTCAGAAGCCACTGCAGCACTCGCAGTTTTGGGCTATTCTCCAAGCGAAATTGCTCTCGCACTACAGGGAGTGGACATTGAACCACTCTCGGTTTCCGATATCATCAAAGAAGTCTTGAAAAAAATGGTAAAATACGATTAAAGGAGGGTTTTTTTGAGCATCAACTTTTCAAATCATGATTCATCTTCGGAACTAGAGGAAGAACTTCAGCTCACCTCGAAGAAAATCACCCCCTCCGACGAACCGGAGATCACCCTTCGCCCTCAACGCCTAGAGGACTATGTAGGGCAGGAAAAAGCGAAACAAAACCTCGAAATCTTCATCGAAGCAGCAAAACAACGGGGAGAACCCCTCGACCACGCATTGCTTCATGGCCCTCCAGGGCTTGGAAAGACCACTCTTTCCCACATTATTGCCAATGAAATGGGGGTTAATGTGCGAATCACATCGGGACCAGCCATTGAAAAAGGGGGGGATTTAGCAGCTCTCCTTACCAATTTAAATGAAAACGATATTTTGTTCGTGGATGAAATTCATCGCCTGAATCGCTCGGTAGAGGAAATCTTGTACCCAGCGATGGAGGACAATGCCATCGACATCATCATCGGCAAGGGACCCTCGGCAAACTCGGTGCGACTCGACCTTCCGAAGTTCACCCTCATCGGTGCCACCACACGAGCAGGACAGCTCTCGGCGCCACTGCGTGACCGTTTCGGAGTTATTTTAAGGTTAGAACTTTATTCCCCGGAAGAACTCGCCAAAATTGTCATCCGTTCTGCAGAAATCCTACAGGTTTCCATCCAACCAGAAGGGGCGCTCGAGCTCGCAAAACGGTCAAGAGGGACCCCACGGATCGCCAATCGAATGCTACGACGGGTGCGAGATTTTGCTCAAGTGCGTGCAGACGGCACCATCACACAGGAGGTGGCAGACCTAGCCCTCACGGCGCTCGAGGTGGACCATCTCGGGCTGGATGGGGTGGATCGTGGGATGCTCACTAGTATCATTGAAAACTATAATGGTGGACCGGTGGGACTGGATACCTTAGCGGCAACCATCAACGAAGAGTCGGTCACATTAGAGGATGTTTACGAGCCCTATTTGATGCAAATTGGGTTTCTTACTCGCACGCCGAGGGGGAGATGTGTCACCCATAAGGC
>JAWXUK010000154.1:0-4973 GCA_044432785.1 Eubacteriales bacterium
GGGTGGTGTAGTACAGGTTTGAGGTATGCTGCAGGGTGTTTGCCTGTTTTGTGATGGCATTGACCCAATTTTCATTGCAAAAACCAAGGGAATTCACGCCTATTCCACTGGTAAAGTCGATATATTGTTTGCCATCTAGGTCCACGGCTGTGGAGCCTTTTCCTTGTGCGATCACCACGTTTTGACGTTTGTAGGTGTTGGAAATATAGGTGCTATCCAGTTCTTTATAATTCATATTATCCTCCTGTTATTCGCAAAAGAGGGTGCCAATCCCTTGATTTGTCAACATTTCGATTAAAATAGAGTGATCGGTGCGGCCGTCGATGATACAGGAAGTATGTACCCCATTGTTGATGGCTTCCACGCAACATTCCACTTTTGGAATCATCCCTCCTACCACCACACCATCCTGCATAAGCTTTGGAATTTCAGAGGTTTTGACCTGCTCGATGAGGGTGCTCTCGTCATCTTTATCACGGAGAAGTCCCTTGATATCGGTCATGAGGATGAAGTTTTCGGCTTTGAGTGCCGCAGCGATTTTAGCTGCAGCAGTGTCGGCATTGATGTTGTAAGAATTGGAGTCCTTATCCACGCCAACCGTTGAAATAACGGGGATGAAGCCGTTATCGAGCGCCATTAAAATGGCAGTAGGGTCGACATTTACAACCTTCCCAACCAGCCCGAGATCTTGCTCGGCTTCCAACTTGACGGCAGAAATTATGCCACCATCCATGCCGGATAGTCCGATTGCCTTTCCCCCTGCATTTTGGAGGAGGGTCACCAAATTTTTATTTATTTTTCCACACAACACCATCTGCACGATGTCCATGGTTTCTTCATCGGTGTGACGCAAACCATTGATGAATTTATGCTCTTTGCCGATTTTATCAAGCATCGAGTTAATTTCAGGACCTCCTCCATGCACCAAAACCACTTTGATTCCCACCAGTCGAAGGAGGGTGATGTCGGACATGACCGAGGTTTTGAGTTCTTCATTTAGCATTGCGTTGCCACCGTATTTGATGACCACGATTTTATTGTTGTATTTTTGGATGTATGGGAGTGCATCAATTAAAATTTGTGAGCGAAGGTTATTTGTGATTGTTTCCATTCTATTATCCTCTTTTATGTGTTATAGTCGGCGTTGATTTTGACGTAATCATAGGTCAAATCGCAACCCCATGCAGTGGCAGAGGCGCTTCCGTCCCCTAGATCGATGTTGATGATGACGTCATGTGCTGCGAGCACTTTTTCGGCATCCGGTACCGAAAATGGCACCCCTCTCCCCTCTTTACAGACCGTGACGGCACCCGATTCCGAGGTGAGTTCCACTTCCACACGATTGATATCGAACTCTGCGTTGGCATATCCGATGGCGCACAAAATGCGTCCCCAGTTGGGGTCTTGCCCGAACATGGCACTTTTGAATAGACTGGAGGTGATGACCGATTTTGAAACGATTTTTGCCGTTTTGGTGTCGCAAGCGTTGGAGACATTACACTCGAGGAGCTTGGTGGCACCCTCTCCGTCTTGAGCGATGAAACGAGAGAGGTTGACCAAAACTGCGTAGAGTGCTTTGCAGAAAATGGCGTAGTCTTTCGAGTTTTTATCGGTGATGGTGGGGTTTCCTGCCTTGCAGTTGGAGAGGATGACGGCCATGTCGTTTGTGGAGGTATCCCCGTCCACCGAGATCATGTTAAAGGTGTCGTCCACGATGGCTATCAAGGTTTCTTGGAGAAGGTTTTTATCGATGTCGACATCGGTCGAGAGGAAAGCGAGCATGGTTGCCATATTGGGGTGGATCATGCCACTCCCCTTTGCCATTCCACCCATAACACATTGTTTTCCACCGAGTTCGAAGGAGATGGCGTGCTCTTTATTCACTAAGTCAGTGGTCAAAATTGCCTCTCGTGCTGCTAGGTTTCCAGTGGGCGATAGCTTGGATTTTAGCTCATCCATTGACTTTTCGATGGGTTCGATGGGAAGGATTTCGCCGATGATTCCAGTGGATGCCACCACCACGTCGTGGGGAGGAATGCCCAAGGCTTCCCCTGCGAGTTGGCACATGCGAATTGCCTTTTCTTCGCCGTCGACGTTACAGGTGTTGGCGTTGCCACTATTGACGATAACGGCTTGAGCGATGTTATTTTCAAGGTGCTTTTGGGTGACCGTGATGGGGGCACCTTTAACCTTGTTTTGGGTGTAGACAGCAGCGGTGTTGCAAGGGGCATCGCTGTAGATGAGGGCGAGGTCGTCACGCTCTTTGTTCGTGCGAATGCCACAGTGGAGTGCGCTCGCCGTAAAGCCCTTTGGGGCGCAAATTCCACCTTCGATGGGGGTGAATCCTTCAAATTGAATGGTCATAATTTCCTCCTATTACGATAGACCAGTGGTCTCGTCGATGTTCATCATAATATTCATACATTGGACGGCAGAGCCCGAGGCACCTTTGCCGAGGTTATCAAAGCGAGAGCAGAGCAGAATTTGCTGGTCGCTACCATAGATAAAGATCTCCATCTCGCTGGTATTGGCGAGTGCGTTGGTGTCCATAAATGTGGGTGGTTGCTCGGAAAATGGCATCACTTTGAGGAGTTTTTGCCCTGCGTAGTGCTCAGCGAAGATCTCGTGGAGGTCTTTTGCTCCCATTTTCTTATTTAACGAGCGCACATGAAGTGGAACGCTAACCACCATACCATTATAAAAATCATCCACAATGGGGTTGAAGAGTGGTGGGTGGGCGAGCCCTGCGATGACCTGCATTTCTGGCAGATGTTTGTGGTTTTGGGTGAGACCGTAGAAACGTGGAGAGGTATATTTTTCGGGGGTTTGGGTGTAGTCGGCAATCATGGACTTCCCTCCCCCACTAAATCCACTGATTCCATAACAAGTGATGGGGTGATCTTTGGCAATGACCTCGTGGGACACCAAAGGATAGCACAGCGAGAGGAATCCACTTGCATAACAACCACCCACAGCGACACGGTGGGAGGTGGCAATTTTTTCTCGGTGTTTGGCAGAGAGTTCGGGGAAGCCATACGCCCACTCGGGGTTTGTGCGATGGGCAGTGGAGGCATCAATCACTTTGACCTTGGGATTTTCGATCAACGAGACACTCTCACGAGCTGCATCATCAGGAAGGCAGAGGAAAACATAGTCGGAATTATTGATGATTTCACGCTTTTTCTCGGTGTCTTTGCGCATTTCGTCGGGAATCGAGATGATTTCGACGTCGGTACGTTTGGCAAAGCGATTGAAAATTTCAAGTCCTGTGGTCCCCTCTTTGCCGTCGATAAAAATGTGATGCATATGCAGTCTCCTTTGTATGATTATACGTTGTTAATTTGTGATATACATTATTATACACCTATTATAGATAAATGCAAGTGTTATATTCACAATTCTTGTATAAATATGAATTTCTAGCAGAATGCACAACTAATCCCTTAAAAATAGTGCAATATGCACAAAAACAACAAAGTGATTTTTGTGGCTCGAGTGGACTTGCTTTTCCGAGAGAAATATGGTAAAATGTGGTAAATAGTATCTAAAGGAGACCATTATGCAGGCGAAAAAACGTATTTTTCTTTTGACCTTTTTCATCTCTGCGCTCTCGCTTGGGGGGGCAGTGCAGTTTTTTATCCTCTATCATTTTCAGCAAATTCCTGTTGCCACCTTGCTATTCAACCTCTCTATCGGGGTGTTTAGCAGTTCTTTGCTTGGTTGCTCTATGTCGCTCACGGAATATTTCGTCCTTCGGAAAGAGAATATGGAGTTTTTCATGGAAGAGGCAGAACGTGCTGTTGCTGTGGTAAAAGAGGTGCAGTATTTTGATATTGATGCCCCTGTCGAGTTGGTGCAAGCCTGTTTCGGCGAGATTCAAACCCAGAAAACCATTCTCACCACTGATGGGGTAAAGCAGCAAAAGCTGTGCGATTGGTACCTCTCCACCCTACCTGATAGCGTACAAGCTCGGTTTACCCATGATTGGAGCTGGGAAGCGTGGTATCAGGAGAAAATGGAGGAGTATGACCTGCGTTTGATCGGGTGTTTTCAGTCGGTGATTGATCTATCTGAGATGGATCTGACCAATCTGCATAAAGCATACGGTCGGTTTGACTTCTTTAGCAATAAACGGGTGCGTGAGAAATTGATTACCCCTATTTACAATGCCATCGTAGAGGCAAATGCCCTAGCAAATGAACGTGCAGTGGATTTCAAACGGTGTATGTCGGTGGTCAATGGGAATAAATATGTGAATATTTGGTTTTTGATGCAGGCTTATGATCTATGGTTCGAGGAAGAGACACAGGAACTGCACGATCAGTTAAAGGTGGCTGTCTACTTTAAGCTCTACGATGATCTTGCACAAAACCTTGCTACTTATCGTGCGAAGGTCTACGATCAAAAAGAGCCAGAGCACAAGCCCCACCCTATTTTCACCACCTATCGTAAGGTGGAAAAGGTTCTTGAAAAAAAAGTTTAATTATTTTTAAAAAAAGGGTTGACATAATTGGTTAGTCGTGTTAAACTAATCTTAGTTAGATGTTACTAACTCTTTTACCCTTTTTTCTTCTTTGGGAGATCTAGCCAATCTCCCCTCCTCTTGGGTTTCAGCAGAACCTTTGAGGGACACTCTCTTTCATTCGCATTTGAAAAGCACCAAGACTAGCCATCTTGGTGCTGTTCCTTTTTTAAGAGTTCCCCCTGCCGAAGAGGCAAGGGGAATATTTTTTAGCGAAAAAAGTGGTCGAAAAAAAGCTTAATTATTTTTCAAAAAAGGGTTGACATAATCGGTTAGTCATGGTAAACTTATATCAGTTAGATGTTGCTAACTCTTTTACCCTTTTTTCTTCTTGGGAGATCTAGCCAATCTCCCCTCCTCTTGGGTTTCAGCAGAACCTTTGAGGGACACTCTCTTTCATTCGCATTTGAAAAGCACCAAGACTAGCCATCTTGGTGCTGTTCCTTTTCCC
>JAWXUK010000155.1:0-4940 GCA_044432785.1 Eubacteriales bacterium
CGCCCTTTCACGGCGGTAACACGGGTTCAAATCCCGTACGGGTCACCATTCTGCATTCCCTCTGGGATGCACTCGTCACAGTTTGTGGCTGGACGGAGGCATAGCTCAGCTGGTAGAGCGCTCGCCTCACACGCGAGAGGTCACAGATTCAAGTTCTGTTGTCTCCACCATAAACCAAGGAATTTTCCTTGGTTTTTTTATGCCCTTTCGCCATTCATCATCCCCCCATTCTCAATGGGGGGATTTTTTTCGCCTTCTACACCTGTGCCATCTTCTTACCCATAGAAATAGCCAACCGACCATGTCGCCCCGAGAAACCCTGCCATATCGGCGCACAGAGCCACAGGGATGACGTATCTCGTCTTTGTGATGCCGAGGGTGCCGAGGTAGATAGATATGGTATAGAAGGTGGTTTCGGTGGAACCGAGCATGACGGCAGCAGTACGACCGATCTGAGAGTCCACCCCATGGATTGCGATGAGATCGCTCGCCACACCAAGGGCTGCTGAGCCACTGATTGGACGGGTGAACATCAGTGGTAGAAGTTCAGGGGAAATCCCTGTCAGTCGCAAAAACGGGGCACAGAGATGGGCGAGTAGATCGAGGGCACCACTCGCTCGTAGCATTGTGATTGCTGTGAGCAGTGCTACGAGGGCTGGGAGGAGACGGATCACAAGCTCTAGCCCCTCTCTTCCCCCTTTGAGGAGCGCAGCGTAGATATCCACCCCCTGATAGGTAGCATAGATGGCTACAAAGCCAATCAAAACTGGCACGATCATCTCAATCCCTCCAGAATTTTTTGCAAATTTTGCACAATGTGATCCCTACTGTCACAGAGAAGATGGAGGTACACCACACGGCTGGCAAGAGATCAAACGGAGTGGCACACCCCTCTGCTAGGCGCAAACTTGCCACCGTGCTTGGAATGAGCTGAACCGAGGCAGTGTTACACACCACGAGGAGGTAAAGAGCATGGTGGTTGCCTTTTTTGTTGATTTCTTGGGCAGCGCTGATTCCTAATGGGGTGGCAGCATTGCCCAGTCCGAGTAGATTTGCTGTGAAGTTTGCCGAAATGTATTCCCTTGCTTTGTCGGTTTCCTCTGGGTAGAGCCACCTTAGCAGAGGTGCGCAGCAGTGTGCCAATTTTTGGCACAATCCACTTTGACGCATGACCTCTAAAATCCCGGTCCAGAGGCAGAGTGCCCCACAGAGTGAGAGTGCCACTTCTACCCCTCGTCCTGCCCCTTCTAGCGTCGCTGCAGTAAGCTCTTCCCCCTTCCCTTGTGCAGCTGCGCTAAGGATGGAGAGGAGTATGATTCCGGTCCAGAGTTTGCTCATGGTTGCCCTCACTTTCCCTTTTTTACTATCAATGCGATGGTTGCGAAAATTAGAACCCAAATGGATTCCCTTTATTCGACAAAAAATACTAAAAATAGAGTATTCAACTTGATTTTTCTTCAAAATATAGATGGTTTTCTCCTAAAATTCGGAAATACCCCTTGACAAATTGCCCAAAAATTGATATTATATCAGTAATAGTTTTGTTCCCCCATTTTTTGCAGAAAGGAGTCCTCCCTATGAAATCCACTGGTATTGTCCGGAAAGTTGATGAATTGGGTCGCATTGTGCTTCCCATTGAATTGCGCCGCACCTTAGATATTGCCGAAAAAGATTCACTCGAAATTTTCATGGATGGTAATCATGTCGTTTTGAAAAAACATCAACCCTCCTGTATTTTCTGTGATGAGAGCCGTAATATTGTCAGCTTTTGTAAGAAAAATGTCTGTCAGACTTGCATTAAAGCAATGTCTGAGAGCGAGTTGCGCTAAGGGGTCAACAAGAATAGCTATTTCCTATCTATTTAGGAAATAGCTTATTTTTATGCCAAAGATTACTTTTATTGAGGGATAAAAAAATCCCCCTCCTCGAGAGGAGAGAGATGAAAAAAGGGTACGCATGGTGCGTACCCTTCCTATTTTAGACAATACGACGTGCCGAATGATAGGCAGCGATGTAATAGTTGGAATCGAGTTGACTGATGATGACACCTGTACTTGGGGTGGATGCGTGGATGAATTGTTGGTTGCCGATGTAAATACCGACATGGTTGATGACACCATTTTTCTTGAAGATGAGGAGGTCACCAGGGATCAGATCGCTCTTTTCCACAAATACGCCGTTAACACTTTGTCCCGATGTGGTACGAGCAAGGGAGGCACCGAATTGTCCGTAGACATATTGGGTGAGGCCCGAGCAGTCAAAACCTCCTGGTTTTGCCCCTGCATAGACATAGGGTTGACCGAGGAAGGTCATGGCGAGTTCCACAACGGATGAGGAGGAGCCACGGAGTTCTTCTGCTTCGGCTTCGGTATACAGGCTTACATATTCTGCACTGACAAATCCGTTCTCGATACGATACCAACCATCGAGGGATTCCTCGACGTCTACCCAATTTCCTGCGTAGACACGGGTAACGATCTCACTCTCGGTGGAAGGGCCACTACGTACATTGAGGGGTCCATCCATGATGCGACCGAGGTTGCGAGGTTGCTCTTCTGGGATTTCTACGGTTTCCACCGACTCTGGGGTCTCGACGGTTTCCACTTCATTGGTATCTTGAACTTCTTCCACTGGGGTTTCTGGAATCTCTTCCACCACAGGGGGAGTTTCTTGGAGCACGGTTAAGTATTCTGCAAAAACGTAGCCCACTTTGTCGTCATACGAAACTTGGTACCACTCGTCCCCTTGGTTGAGGATATCCACAACGGTATTGGGGCTAAGAAGTGCTAGAATGCTCGACTCTGTGCTTGCGAGGGAACGAAGACGAAGATTTTCATCGCTATTGACGGTGCCCTGCACGGCGAGGGCTGGGGTGAGTAACATAGAACAGGCAAGTGCACTTGCCGAAAAACAACGTGTAAAACAACGGTTTGATTTCATGAGATAAGCCTCCTAATTATTTGACGGCATCCGCATCACCTGCAAGTGAGCGCTCGAGCCACACGGTTGCGACATCCATCGCAGCGTAGAGTGAATTTTTTTCGGTCTTTTTCACCACACGATCACGACTGCTAACGTCGGGGTCGGTGTATTCTAGGCGAACTGCAACCTTGGTTGCAACCTCTAGGTCATTTTTCTTCTCGGTGTTCATGACTTGCATCATGATGATATATTTTTCTGACATGGTGCCATAATAAATCAAGTTTTCTTTCCGACGGAGCAGATGTCCTCGGTAGCTTAGTGGTTTCTTTTCTGCCATTGGGTTCCTCCTAAATTGTTTGTAACCAAATTGTAACATATTGACACAGCTTTGTCAATCTTTATTTTGGTAAAATGTGTTCTTTTTTTGTACTGGTCGATCAGGTGAAAATCATGAAATATTCCGTTGTTTTTTGTTGTTTTTGTTGGTATTACTACTGTGCAAAGACTTCGAGCCGTCCGGCGAGGGCTCGCATTAAGGTGGCGTCATCGGCATGTTCAAGGTGACTTCCGACCGGAATTCCGTAGGCTAGTCTTGTAACCTTTACCTCGAAAGGACCGAGCAATCGAGTAAGGTACATGGCTGTTGCCTCCCCTTCTGTGTCGGGATTTGTGGCTAAAATGACCTCTTTTATCCCTCCACTACTCACACGAGCCACGAGATCGGAGATCCGTAGTTGGTCCGGTCCGATCCGACTCATGGGTGAGATCACTCCGTGGAGAACGTGGTAGACCCCACCATATTCTCGGCTACGTTCTAGCGCCATGACGTCTTTTGGGTCTGCCACCACGCAGACCGTGGTTTGATCTCGGCGATCACTTGCGCATAGGGCGCACTTGTCCTCCCCTTGGGTGAGGTTTTGGCACACAGGACAGCAACCGATTTGGGTTTTTGCAGCTCGGAGAGAATTGGCAAACCCCTCCACCTCTTCCTCGGAGCGAGAAAGGATATAGAAGGCGAGCCGTTGCGCCGATTTGCCCCCTACCCCTGGGAGTTTTGCGAACTGTTCCACTAGCTGCTCTAAGGCTGGAGGGAAGTGTTGACTTGCCACGATTATTTCCCTCCTGCTTGCCTTAGTGCTTGGATGCGTTCGGCACGGTCTTTCACTCCGTAAATGGCACTCCCCGCCACCAAGACGTTGGCACCTGCCTCCACCACTTTTGGTGTTGTGTTAAGGTCAACGCCACCATCCACCTCGAGGAGACAAGAGGGGTTGTGCTCCTCAATGATGGCACGCACTTCGGCAATAATTGGAAGCTGTTCCTCCATGAAGGATTGTCCCCCAAAACCGGGTTCCACTGTCATCACGAGCACCATATCAAGTTCCTTTATATAAGGTAGGATGGCGCTTGCCTTGGAGATGGGACGGAGGGCGAGCCCCTTTTTCACCTTGTGCTGTTCCATAAGCTCGAAGGCGGCTGCGATCCCTGTGGGGTGGTCGGATTCGATATGGATGGATAGGAGGTCGGCCCCTGCTTTCGCAAAGTCGGAGATGTATCGCTTGGGTTTATCGATCATGAGATGGACATCGAGGAACATATCGGTGTACTTGCGCACCGATTGGAGGACCGGAATTCCCACCGATAGGTTGGGGACGAAATTACCATCCATGACATCAAAGTGGATGAAATCTGCCGTGGATACTGCGTCGATATCGGCACCTAATTTTGTGAAATCTGCCGATAGAATGGAAGGGGCAATTTTAATCATAACTCTTCTCCTTATCCGTATACTTCTTTGGTGAGTACTTCTTTGGCATCGTAGCCTTGGGCAGTTAGGGCTTTCATAATTTGCTCTCGGTGGGTGTGTCCGAATGCTTCCACCGTCACCGTGAGCTCCACGCCGTGTTGACGGTTGATGTGGCTAAATTGGTTGTGGTCGAGTTTGACCACGTTTGCCGAGTTGACACTTAAAATTTCGGCAACCTTGAGGAGTTGCCCTGGAGTGGATCGGAAGAGCC
>JAWXUK010000156.1:0-4920 GCA_044432785.1 Eubacteriales bacterium
CAAAACCTATGCTTTCGGCATCCCTATGATCGAGCACATCGACCCTGAACTCCACAAAATTCAAGGCCTCATCCTCGCCCCCACACGGGAACTTGCCATCCAAATCCGTGACGAACTGCGTCATCTATGCTCCTTTGTGCCAGGGGTGAGATCGGTCTGTCTTTACGGTGGACAGCCCATTGATAAGCAGATCACCCAACTCAAAAATAAGCCTCAAATCGTGGTGGCAACCCCAGGACGACTGATGGACCACATGAAACGTCGCACCGTCCGATTTGAAAACGTCTCCACTGTAGTCCTCGACGAAGCCGACCGTATGCTCGACATGGGGTTTATTAAGGATGTCACCAAAATTTTAGATAGCATCCCCAACCGTAAAAACCTCGGTATGTTTTCTGCCACCATCAGCCGTGAAGTAATGGATATTTCGTGGGTCTATCAACGAGATCCAGTTGAGATCACGGTCCAAGCCGACCTCGAAAATAAACCAGACATTGCCCAGTATCGTCTCGACCTTCCACGAGACGAGAAGATGGAATCCATGTTCAAACTCATGGAGGCAGGTGGATATGATCACATCATCGCCTTCTGCAACACCAAAAATATGTCGGATCGTCTCACAGGGCTCCTTAAAATGAAGGATGTCACCTGCGCTTGTATCCATGGCGATATCCCACAAAAAATCAGAGAGCGCACCCTCTCGCAATTTAGGGAGGGAAAACTTCGTGTCCTCGTGGCCACCGATGTCGCAGCACGTGGACTGGACATCGACGACGTGGATGCCGTCTTTAACTACGATGTCCCCGACGAAACCGAATATTATATCCACCGTATTGGACGCACAGGTCGTGCCAAACGCAGTGGGGTGGCATTTTCGCTGGTCTCGAATATCACCGAGGGGATCAAGCTCGACGATATCTGCAAGACCACGAGCAACTCCATTGAGACCATCACCCTCGCCGACATGATCACAAAGTTGGAGGGTTAACATGGACATCACATGGCTAGAAGTAGCAATCACCACCACACCAGATCAGCTCGATACCGTCTGCGCCCAACTCGCCGTGGGTGGGATGGACACCATTTCCATCGAAGACGAGGGGGATTTTCGCCGTTTCCTCGAAGAAAACAAACAATATTGGGATTTTGTGGATGAAGACCTCCAAGAGAAGATGCGAGGTCTCACACGAGTGAAATTCTATGTCACCGACAATGCCGATGGCAAAGAGCAACTCGCTCGCTACACAGCCCACCTCCACGCAGAATACACCCTCACCCCCCTCGCCGAGCACGACTGGGCATATAGCTGGCAGAAATATTATACCCCCATCGAAATAGGAAGTCGCTTAATCGTGGTCCCTGAGTGGGAACGTGAGAGCCCCATTCCCACAGGGCGCACCCCTCTCTACCTAAACCCAGGGCTCACCTTTGGGACAGGCTCCCATGCCACTACAAATCTGTGCTTGACCGTGCTCGACCGTCTGGTGCAAAAGGGGGATACCGTCCTCGATCTTGGATGTGGCAGTGGTATTTTATCCATCGCTACCTTGGTTTTGGGGGCTGTCTCTGCCCTCGCTGTGGACATCGACCCCCTCGCCGTTGGTGTTGCAACCGAAAATGCCCAGTTAAACGACATAACTACCGATCAGTTCACCGTCCTCTCTGGCAATCTCCTCGCCGATGAGGCCCTCTTTACCACCCTATCCCAACAGAAATACAAACTCATCGTGGCAAATATCGTGGCCGATGTCATCCTTTCCATCGCCCCCACTGCGATAGAATTTTTAACCGAAGATGGTATCTTCCTCTGCTCTGGTATCATCGATACTCGCTCTCACGAAGTAGAGACTGCTCTGCGTGAGCTTGGTTTTACCTCCATCCTCAAGCACGAGCGCAATGGTTGGGTCGCCTTCGAATGTTCCCAATAAAAGGAGGGGTAGTTCCATGCAAATGCGCATCAAACACATCAAGACCGAGCATCGCCGTGTGATAGTCATCAGCGACATTCACGGAAATCTCCCCTTCTTTCAAGGTCTGCTCGATTCTGTTGGATTTTGCAAAAAAGACATCTTAATTCTATTAGGGGACATACTAGAAAAAGGGCAACATAGTTTAAAATTATTGCGCTACATCTGGAAGCTCGAACGTGACTATGCCGTTTATTCCATCTGTGGCAACTGTGATGCTCTGGTGCGCCAATTTTTCGCCTCCCCACGCTTAGATGAGCTCTTTTTTCGTCAATATTTAGCAGAACATCCCGAATCCACCCTGTGCCAACTTGCCATGGAACTTAATTGCCCCATTGATGATCTCCACCACCTTCGTACCCAACTGCGCACCCATTACCAAGATGTTTACCAATGGATCGACCGTCTCCCCATCTCCATTCGAAGTGAAACCATGGTTTTTATTCATGGTGGGGTCCCCTCTTTGAAGAATTTACCACGCAGTCACCCTTGGAGTTGCATGAAAAACGACTATTTCTACCAAAAGAACCACTCATTTTCGAAATACATGGTGGTGGGACACTGCCCAGTCACCCTCTATCGTGAGGATATTCCCTCTGCCACGCCGATTATCGACCACGAGCGAAAAATCATTTCCATTGACGGTGGATGTGTGTTAAAATTAGATGGACAGCTCAACGCACTGCTCATCGAAAACGGAACTTTCTCCACAGCAAGTTATGATGGACTCCCTAAGATCAAAGCTCTCACCAGCCAAGCTCCCTCTCAAAATCCACTCAATATCCGTTGGGGACGCTCGAAAATCGAGGTCATCTCCAAGGGCGAGGAATTTTCCACCTGCCTCCACCACGAGACAGGGCAACAGATGGAAATTTTGAGCAAATTCATCTACCAAAAGGGAGCGGACACCCTCTGCGAAGACTCCACGAATTACCATCTCCCTGTCGAAGTAGGGGACCTTCTATCGGTCTCTGAAATCGTGACAGGAGGGGTGCTCGCCAAAAAAGATGGGGTCACAGGCTGGTTTTTCGGTGAATACACCACTATTTAACAATCAAAGGACAACAATATGCTAGAATTTCAACCACTTCAACTCAAAGACCTCCCACGACTACGTGATTTCTTCGGCTACAGTGGCAGTCGCATCTGTGATACCACACCAGGCACTATTTTCATGTGGCGAGATATGTATCATACGGAATTTGCCATCCAAGATAACTCCCTCTATTTCCGTGTGGACTACGAAGGACAGGGTTCCACCTTCACCCTCCCACTCGGAGGAGGGCGCACCGAACACTATCGCAACATCGCAGAATACTGCTGTCGCAACGGCATGGGAATCTCCTTCTACCCCGTCCCTAAGGAAGAGATCGACCGTCTGCAACAGTTTTTCCCAACCGTCACGGTCAAACCTGTGCGTGATGCCTACGATTACCTCTACCGTGCCGAGGATTTGCAATTCTTCAAAGGCAAAAAATTAAGTGGTCAACGCAACCACGTCAATCGCTTTCTCAAAACCTATGGAAACTGGAGATTTCGTACCCTCACTGAGCATGACGTCCCCGAAATCAAGGCATTTTTGAAAAGCTACACCGATAAAATCGAAAAACCCACCCCCTCTTTTCACGAGGATTTAGCAAAAACCATCGAAGTCCTCGACCATTACACCACCTACGATTTCTTCGGAGGCGCCCTCTATGTCGAGGATCAAATGGTGGGATTCTCCCTCGGTGAAGTACTAGGGGACACCCTATTCACCCACATCGAAAAGGCAGATCGTGACTATAACGGCTCTTACCAAATGTTGGTCTCGCAATTTGCACAAGCCTTTTCAGGGGGCGCAGTCTCCTTCATCAACCGAGAGGACGATGCCGGCGACCCCGGACTTCGCACCTCTAAATTGTCCTATCACCCCATTCTACTCCTCGAAAAAAACATGGTCTTTGTCGATCAGCCCTGTGCTTTTTCTGGATAATTCCACACTCCGACCCTCGGTCTTGCATTAGGAGGTACGTTTGATGCGTCGACTTACTCATCTTCTCCTCGCCCTCACCATGAGCATCATGCTCTGTATCGCTCCCCTTTCAGTGGGAGCAAGCACCTCACTCTTCTTCACAGCCATCAACGATAGTTTGATCCCACTCTCTTCCTCCACCATGCCCACATGGGTGGGAGGGGTGCTCTATGTCCCCATCACCCACTTCGACCGTAGCACCACAGGGATCTCCCTCGGGGTCAACTATTCTTATAACACCTCCGAGCAGACTGCCTCTCTCTATGTCCTCTCCAAAATGATGGTCTTTCGACTCTCGGACGGGACGGTTTACGACCACCATACACAAGAAAGTCTCGGCTACACCTCCTTGATGCGCAACGGACGGCTCTACGTTCCTGTGGCACAGGTGTGCCGTTATTTCGATTTGACCTACTCTGTCAACAACACAGCATACGGCTCCATCCTGCGTATTCGCAGTGGTGATGCCGTCCTATCGGATGCCATTTTTATGGACGCATCCAGTGGTTTGATGTCGTCATGGTCAAACGAATATTTCCAGTCACAACTCCCTTCCACCCCTTCTCCCACAACCCCTCCCACCGTCGTGAACCCGGAAGATCCCCTCCCTGAAACCCAGATTTTTCTCGGTATCACAAATCTCGAGGGGCGCACCCTCTATTCCGTGCTCGAAACCCTCAAAAACGAGGGGCTCTATGCCCTGTTTTTCTTCACGCCACAGCAAATGAGGGAGGATCCCGAAGGGGTGCGCACCGTCTTAGGGGAAGGGCATTTCATCGGCATCTCTCTCGGTGAGCAGCCCCTCGCCGATTTTGAGGAGGGCAACCTCTACCTCGGTCAAATCGCACACACCTATGCAACCTACGTACTATCCTCCAACACCCTCACCGAGGAGGGACTGATCCCCTACCCCACGCAAGTGCAGTCCTTTCACTCGCT
>JAWXUK010000157.1:0-4894 GCA_044432785.1 Eubacteriales bacterium
TGGCAGTGTGGGGGTCTCAAGCACTCAGTTATAGGTATTCCCAAATGGCTTGCTAGGTTGCAAAATTGAATAAGATATTTACGGAGAGAGATTTTCGTGAAATATAGATGGGGGTATAGCTCAGCTGGGAGAGCGCTACACTGGCAGTGTAGAGGTCAGCGGTTCGATCCCGCTTATCTCCACCATTTATTACACCACTTATCGGAAGATAAGTGGTGTTTTGTTTTGTTTTTGCAATTTATTGAGGAGAATCACTGGCAGTACAGGAAAGAAAAGTGTAGTAATGAACCAATGCTGTAGAAGGATTAAATATAATTGCCCTTGTAGAAGTTTCTGAACATTCGGCTGATACCTCCTTGTATTTCCCATACAAATCACTTTTATCTCAAAACTGGCGAGTTATTGGTCTTCGGAAAGGCTCTTCAAAAAAGCTGACAACAACACCTGTTGCTCATTGCTTAATATCTCAATTTGTCGGGAGAGCGTGGCTTTAAGGCTCTCTTCGGGCTGTGGTTCATCAAAAAAATATTTCAAGGAGACTGACATGGCTTCACAAAGCAACGCTAGGTTTTCAACTGAAATGCCTTTTTCACCAAGCTCTACGGAACGGACAAAACTCTGAGAGAGACCACTTTCATTTGCTAGTTTATTTGTTGTCCAACCACGGACTTCACGCAACTCTTGAATTCGTTGTCCAACCTCCATATCAACACCTCCTAACTCTATAGTTATATAGTGTATCAAAAATGGCTCGAAATACTTACATCTTTTGAGATTTTTTATATCTCAAAAAAGATATTTTTTGTGTGAAACTGTTGACAAGCAGTATTAAATTTGTTACGATAGTAACATGGTGTGGAGTCAATTCTTCAGCCACCCCGCAAGGATAGGATGCTTCGTGTACCCTTTGAGCGGGATATTTTTTTGGAGGTTTTCTAGAATGAAAAGAGCAATGAGCAAACTAATCCTTGTCTTCGCTATCGTGTCCATTATGACCACCTCAGCCTTTGCAGCTAGTCCTGAGAGTGATTTCCAGTTTAGTAACGGAACCATCACCAAGTATGTCGGAGCAGGAGGGGTAGTGCAAGTACCAAGCACCATAAATGGTCAAGCGGTCACCGCCATAGGAGATGAAGCCTTTTATGGCTGTCTAACACTAACCCATTTGGTTATTTCTGATGGCATAACAACCATCGGAGATTCGGCATTCGCTCTCTGTCTTTCGCTTACAAATACTATACTTAATGACAGCATTACCACCATCGGGAATTCTGCATTCGAACTTTGTTCCTCACTGGCTAGAATAAGCATTCCAGAAAGTGTGACAACCATTGGAGAATCAGCGTTTTCATCTTGCTTTCAACTCACTCAAATTACACTTCCCAACAGCTTGACCAAGGTGGAAAATTTCATGTTTTTTGGTTGCAGCGCACTCACGGAAGTCGTTGTGGGCAATGGTGCTCTGATTATTGGGGAATCCGCTTTTGCTCTTTGCTTGGAATTAACCAAAGTTGCACTGCCTGACAACCTAACTACAATTGAATCAGGTGCATTTCATGGATGTGCGAAACTTGCAGACATAAATATTCCGAGCAGTTTGACAAGCATTGGCGAATTTTCTTTTTTTAATTGTGCATCGCAAAGAACCATCATCCTACCCAACGGTTTGGCAACGATCGGAGAAGCAGCCTTTTCCCAGTGCCATTCCCTTGAACAAATCAATATCCCCGATAGTCTAAGTGAAATTCCGAACTACACATTTATTGGATGCAGGTCATTAACAGAACTCAGCATTCCATCCAGCGTTACTGCGATTGGAGAAGATGTATTTTTTGCCTGTCACTCTCTTAGAAACATTTATTATGACGGGACAGAGAGTCAGTGGAACATAATAAACCCCAATAACATAGGGGGTGTGGGTGTAACTTCGAATGAAAATTCAGAACAGATTACCTTTGAAGTTGCAATCCACTTTACAGGAACGGATCTCGTGTATCCCACGACACCAATTTACTCTGCGTGGGCTGAAACAAACGTCATCTACTCGAATGAAAATAATCTCACGGTTGGATCACTCGGAATGGATTACACCAAATCCATCACTCGTGAGCAAATTGCAGAACTGTTGGTGAACATGATCGAGGAATATGTGGGGATGAGTTTGGCAACTGCAGACACCTCCACCTTCGTGGATACCCAAAATGAATCGATCTTGAAGGCTTATAGTGCAGGGATTATTACAGGGAAAGAAGAAAATCGGTTCGATCCTGATAACACCGCCACTCGTCAAGAAATTTGTATTATGATTTACAATGCAATTGCAATTCTTGAAGAAGTTACAGGAAAAAATTTCATTGATTTTTCGCAGACCACACTAACTGGCTTTCCAGATGTCGAAAATATTTCTACATGGGCTTTCGAAAAGGTTGCTGTCCTTGTAAACAATGGCATCATGAGTGGATCGAATGGTCTTATCAATCCAACATCCCCCACGAGCATTCAGGAGAGTCTCGTTCTCAATAACAACCTCTTCAAATTAGGGAAATAGTCGAAGCATCAGAAATCACTGTTCACTTTGAAACGGCTGTGTCTTAAGCGAAATGAGTTACGAACTTTGTTAGGACAACTAAAGAGCAAAGAAAAAGCGAGCCACCCTATCCTTCTAGAACAAAGGATAGGGTGGCTTTAACTCTAATTCGTTAATGGAGATCGATAATAATTACATGCATCCTCAATATGCACCTTCAACTCTTTGATAGCAGTAGTTATGTCGTTGTAGTTTACGAAATCTACGCCTTTTCTGTAATATGCTTCAGGTTCACGTTGCACAATCTTTTCATATTCCTCAAGGACATCCTTTCTCCATTTACTCACAGTTATCAAAGACATCGCAACGCAGATCGTCTCTTCTAATCCATTGTTTTTGGTTGATTTCGGTTTGTTGGCTCCACAAATTTCATGAAATAAAAGGTGCATCAACTCGTGGGAGAGCTGAAATGCAATGTCCGTGTTAAAATATTCACCTAAACCTTTTTGTGAAGATGGATTAACATGTAGTTTTACTATAGAGTAATCTGGTAATTCAGAGTTGCTCACAGGTGTGAAAATAGGTCTTGCACCTGACTTACTATCGTTGGGTGAGCAGTCAATGAACATCTTAGACTTAAACATTTTGTCATCTAAACAGTCTGAAAACTGCTCGCTAAAAAAAGTTATTACATCCGCTATCGTGGTGCTGTACTCATGAAATTTATCAGCGTCGCCTAAATATGACCTGGTAATATCGTCTGGGCTAGTGTTTATCTCCCACGTTAGCCCACAAGTTTGCTCGATTTTTTTAGTCTCATTTTCCAAAAACACTTTTGACTGCGAGCTCTCAAATAACTGCTTATTGATTTCTTCGTAAATCAATTTGTTTTCTTCACCATCAGTACCCGAATTCGAATAAATGTCATCATTAATTCGCAACTTTATGATGTAAAACTCCCCATTGAAGGCACGCACAACAAAAGGATCTGCTTCATTTTCGATGAAGAGATTGTCTATCAAGATAAATTTGTCTTTTGTTAAATTATTGCAATCAAAAATTTTACGATCAATTTTCTTTTCAATAGAAGTATAATTACAAAATACATCGCTTGATTTGCTGTTATCCTGTGGTTTTAGATTACCATTAAGTATAACCATAAATAATTCTCCGTTTTTATTAAATTTTTATCATGATAAATTTTAGAATAAGAGTTAGCGCTCACTCTTACTTGCTAGTATAACACACCCTTCCGAAAATGTCAATAGTAAATTTCAATAATTTATAGCCGATTTTGGTCATATCGCAATATGAAAGCTATTTTTCGCAACTATTTATGAATTTTTAAGACTTGCAGGTATAGGAGTTTTCGTCTATTTTAGTTTCTAAATTAGTATAATTTCTAGCAAAGTGATCCCACATCTTTGGTGGTATTGGTGATAGCTATTCTCCTCAAATTAGTTTATAGTGGTGTCATAAAACAACAAAGGAGAACCAACATGACACAAAAAACCAAACGAAGATTAGCCCTCGCAACCGCCCTCCTCATCTGTGCCTCCACCCAATTCGATGTAACCCAAACCGAGGTAGCCACCACTGCTCCGCCACAAAAAACGGTGACAACAATCGCACCCATCGAGGTAGCAAGCGAGCCACAAGCACCCAAGCAGGAGATCAACCTCAACGAAATTCCAGAGCAAACCCTCTCACTTGAACCAGAAATTTTTGCAACGGAAGAACCACTCGTCGAACCAAAAACACTGACGATCGTGCCACCCACCGAGCCAACCCCTCAACCTGAAACCCAACCAGAACCCCAACCGACCGACCCAATCCCTCTGCCTGATCCCCAACAAGAACCCCAACCCACCGAGCCAACCTCTCAACCAACCACACCACTAACCTCAGTGTTGACTCCAACCGAACCACTACCGAGCGATGATATGATCTGGGTTGCTGGCTTTGGATGGTTGTCATCTGGCGAGCCAGCTGTCACCATCGAGGCGGATTCCACGGGCGACATCAACAAAATGGTCGGGATCATGTGAGGTGATCCGATGAACAACAACACCATCATCTCCGACATCCACTACCACGCAGTGGAGGATAGGGGCGTGAAAAACTCCCTCCGAAAAGAGTTGGGGCTCAAGTCAATCAAGACCGTGGATGAGTTGAACCCCCTCCTCAATCAAGAGGGCAAAGCCCTCCTCGACAAACTTTTAGACCAATGGGGCGACATGGAAGTAGCAACGAGCGACGAACAATTCGAGCTAGGATTTCGGATCGGAGCAAAGCTGATGCTTGAAATTTTCGAGAAGGAAACCACTTAACGAACACAAAAATTGACATGGAAAGCGACACACCAGC
>JAWXUK010000158.1:0-4871 GCA_044432785.1 Eubacteriales bacterium
TCAACGTAAAAAATTGCAGAGAGACGCCCAAAAACTGCAAGAACGAATTGACAAAATCGAAGAGATCGTCCCTAAGATTTATGAAGATGGTTTGACTGGTCTCATCACTCGCTCACGAGCCCATGAGATGATGCAAAAGTACGAAGCCGAGCAATCGGGACTTCGCAAGCAGATGGGTGAGATGCTCGATGAATTGGAATCCTACGAGGATAAGTTTTCTGACCTTGAGGAATTTACCAAATCCATTGCTCAGCACCACGAACTGGAGTCACTCAATGCCACCATCTTAAATGAATTGATCTCGGAAATTCAGGTTGGGATCAAGGAAATCAAGGACGGCGAGAAGTACCAAAAGGTGAAAATCGTGTACAACCAAGCCTGTTATGTGGAGATTTTCGAGGATGTCGAAACCCTTCCCAGCGTTGGTGTGAGCGACGAGGAACTGATGCAACTCATCGAGGACGGTCGAGATGCGGAATACTTGGCTCCGATAGCCCAAGACATGGAATTTTGCATGATGCTTGGGTATGTGCCAACCGCCGAAGAATTGAATAATAAGACGCTAGAAAGTAAAGAGATACCTATACAAACGTCTTGAGGTCAGCGGTTCGAGCCCGCTTATCTCCACCATTTATTACACCACTTATCGAAAGATAAGTGGTGTTTTGCTTTATTTTTGCAATTTATTGAGGGGAATCACTGGCGATCAAGGGAATAGTGTATATTGGGTTGGGGCGCTACTTTTTTCTTGAGTTAAGCCGATTTAAAGAGTTTGTGACACACCCCATCCTTATAATTTGTCGCATTCGACAGAGCTAATCCCATCCATAGCTAGAAAATATGCTATAAATAGCACAGCCAGTTCAGTTAGTCATAAAAATTTGTTTATTTTTGGCGTTTTGGCGTTTTGGCGTTGACAAGTGATGCAAAATATTGTATGATAGTAAGAGGAGGAATTAAGATGAAAGATTTGAGAGTAAGTATTCGCCTAACACCAGAAGAACACGAGGAGTTCAAGATCTTCTCGTTGAAACAAAAAAAATCAATGAACCAAATTCTCTTGGATTATATTCGAGAGCTCATTAAAAAGGAAAAAAACCATGAGTAAGCTAAAGGCACTTTCCCTATTTGCTAATGTAGGTATTTCTGAATGCTTCTTGAGTGATTTGGATGTCTCGGTCGCTGTTGCCAATGAGCTAGAACCAGCTCGTGGAAAATTTTATCAACACGTTTTTCCTGAAACAGAAATGATCATTGGAGATATTACAAATGACGACATTTTTTCAGATATTATACAGAAAAGCAAAGAAAACGACATAGAACTGATTATTGCAACTCCACCTTGCCAAGGTATGAGTACAGCAGGGAAGTCTGATCCAAATGACCCCAGAAATAGTTTGATCAAGTATGCGGTCAACGCAGTCAAACTTTTAAGTCCTCGGTTTGTATTTCTAGAGAATGTTCCTGAACAACTCATAACAGCTGTATCACACAATGGAAATGATCTGAAAATTCCAGAATATCTGAAACAGGTGTTAGGTGATAATTATCATTTTGAACAAGGTGTTATAAATGCTGCAGACTACGGTGTTCCTCAACTTAGAGAGAGAGCCATCTTCCTCTTAACCAGAAAAGGCGAAAAGAAAAACTGGATATTTCCGCCTAAAGACTCTAAACGGAAAACAATGGAAGATGCAATTGGACACCTACCACCCTTAGACCCGATAATTTATGATGTAACATCTAACGAGATGGAAGAGTTGCTTCCGAATTACCTACAAACTCATTTGCAAGCAGCAGAAATTTCACGGTGGCACAAACCCCCACGGCATGTTAAACGTCAGATTTATGCAATGCAACATACCCCCACAGGCAAATCAGCCTTCGAAAATGAACCTGAGTATCAACCCAAAAAACAAGATGGGACAACTGTAAGGGGTTATAAAAATACCTATAAACGTCAAAACTGGGACACACCAGCTTATACAATAACCATGTACAATCGCACAATTGGCTCACAGAATAATGCGCATCCTGGTAGATTAATGGAAAATGGTCTCTATTCTGATCCTAGAGTTCTAACAATTTATGAGATTATGTTGATTATGACCTTGCCAGTGCAATGGAACATTCCAGATTGGGCAACCGAAAATTTCATCCGTTCAGTCATAGGAGAAGGAATTCCACCGCTTCTGATGAAACGGATAGTGGGAGGACTAGTGGATGGACTTTAAAGCCGTTTCATTATTCGCAAATGTTGGTATAGCAGAAACCTACCTAGAAGAAGTCGGTGTTGCAACAGTAGTTGCAAACGAATTAATTCCAGAACGAGGGAAATTCTACCAACACCTGTATCCTGATGTAGAGATGATCGTGGGCGACATTACCGATCATACAATTTTCAACTTAATAATAAATAAAAGCAAAGAGAAAGGTGTTGATTTTCTTCTTGCGACACCCCCTTGTCAAGGGATGTCGCTGGCTGGGAAAATGGATCCCAAAGATCCTCGAAACCAACTTATTTACTATGCTGCAAAAGCGATATTAGAATTATGTCCTAAGTATGTCATGCTTGAAAATGTCCCTCAACAATTGCACACAACTGTTGTTGTTGAAGAAGAAACTATGAAAATACCAGAATATTTGAAACGGACATTAGGTGAGATGTACCACTTTGCGCACCAAAGTTTGGTAAGCGCTAGAGATTATGGTGTTCCACAGATGCGAAAAAGAAATGTCATTTTACTTTCTCGAAAAGATATGCCATATTTTTGGGAGATGCCAACTCCACAGAAAAAAGAAATCACCTTGAGAGAGGCATTCCAAGGTATTCCCTCTCTGGACCCATTGTTGAAAGAGGGATTGGTGGAAACTCTGAAACTTTTTCCGGACTACGAACGCAAAAAAAAGGAAGGTTGCAAAGTTTCACCGTGGCACCAACCTCCTGTCCATTCTGAAAAATTAGTCAACACCATGATGCACACGCCCAGTGGTTGCACCGCTTTTGACAATCCGATACATTTTCCAAAACGAAATGATGGCGTTAGAGTAAAAGGTCATTACAACCAATATCGCAGGTACAACTGGGACAAGCCTTGTCGTACCATAACCCAAAACAGTGCCGTTATCTCGTCTCTGTGTTGCGTTCACCCTGGTTACCCGATTGCAAATGGATTGTATTCAGATCCGAGATGTTTATCCATCTATGAACTTATGGTGGTAACTTCTTTGCCGAAAGACTGGAACATTCCATCTTGGGCATCGGATAAACTGATTCGATCTGTGATTGGAGAAGGAATACCTCCTTTGCTTGTCAAAAATCTAGTCCAAGAACTAACAAAGCAGGAAGCCGACCATTAGTCGACTTCCTGTTTTGTTTAGGTATAGTATTTTTCGAAAATTTCTTTTTTCTTCATCTCATTGCCCAGTGCTTTAAGCGCTTTTTTTCGTTCCTTGAATAGCGTATAAAACAGCGCTTCTCGAGTTTCGTCATTACCGTAATGAACAGCACTATGGCAATTTGGGCAGAGGGAAACGATGTTTTCAATGCAGTCTAGATTAAAATTAAAATCTGGCTGAGCGGACATAGGAATAAGGTGGTGTGGTTCCATAAAAGGAAGTTCTTCTTTGTTTGTAAAAGTTATATGTGTGCTATCTAACTCACATTGATAACCGCTTTCGCTTAATGCTGTCTTAGCAATACGAGGATTTGTGCTATATTTTCGACCATTTAAACTTTGATTTTTGAGCTTTGGCGATCTCGTATTTTGTTTTTTGAACGCTTCACTCTTTTTGTCGTATTCCATCGATCTAGTAACTTGTTTTTTGTAGTTAGCCGATTGGTCTGCCTCTAAAATATCAGAAGCGGAATCATCTTCTGTGTCCAAGTTCTTTATGAATTTAGGTTCTCTATTATAAATATCTAAGGAAGAAAACGCAGCCCCAAAAGTTTTTACTACATCGAGATTCAGTTGGTATCTTTCGTTTGAATCTATAGTACAAAAATTGATTTCAACTAAGAACTTTGGGAATTTAGTGTCGTTGTATTTATTTACATTCTGTGCAGTGATAGCAATAGATGTTTTCTTATCTCGTTGTCGAAGAATTTCGTTCATGGCATCATCGTCTCTTAGGTTGCAGTCATTTGTCAAATAAATGAGACAAGCTAGTTCGCTTTTTGTAATTCCTTCTAGCTGACGAATACTGCGAACAAAAAGTTTTGGTGGATCAATATCAGAATCACTATTCTTCATCGCTGTATTATTTCTGCCAAATGCATCGTGTAATATTGAATTACCAAGTGTTTTGAAAAGTTCTGCTTGATTTTTCACTAAAAGATGTTCAAGAAAAGACAAACCTCTATCTGTGATTTGTTGAGTTCTTTTTCCATAATCATAGTGCACCAGACCAAAGTACCGAGCAATTTCCGATTGCTTGACCATCATCGGACCATCACAGCCGGCAGTGAAATCTGACGGATTTCTAGTTTGTAATTCCTTTTTGAATTCGCTATTAGGCATCGGGTCTGAGGAAATTTTGAGGAAGTCTGCCAATATCTCGAGTGAGAGTCTTAGCCGAGAAATACTCCCAGTTTGTTTCGGCATAATTAAGTGGTTCATGTGCTGTCTCCTTTACAAATTTTTATATCAACTAATTATATCACATGAAAACTCAAGTGTCTATTGTAAAAATGTGAATTCTTGTTAGAAATAGACAATTCATCTCGCAATTCTTTGTTCACTATGGTGATAGCTATTCTCCTCAAATTAGTTTATAGTGGTGTCATAAAATACAAAGGAGAACCAACATGACACAAAAAACCAAACGAAGATTAGCCCTCGCAACCGCCCTCCTCATCTGTGCCTCCACCC
>JAWXUK010000159.1:0-4869 GCA_044432785.1 Eubacteriales bacterium
ACCAAACGACTAGGATATCATACTCCAGAGGAGTTGTTTGATGCGGAGCTGGATCGCATCTATCGGAGATAATGGATGACTTTATTTTGGTGAGTGTTCAATTTGATATTGCAATTTACACATATATTATTCCTTCTTGTCAATAGTAAATGTTTATACTATTTGACCAGGTAAATCCTATAACATTGGTTACTCTTACAAAAGTTGTGAGTAGTTGCTAAAATTGGTTATTGTTTATACTATGCTAGGTCTCACAACTTGAAATCCTTCCTTTTCAGAAAAGTTTCTTATAAAAAATAAAAACAAGACATTTTCAGAAGAAAATGTCTTGTTTTTATTTACTGGTCCGAGTGACAGGAGTCGAACCTGCGGCATCCTGCTCCCAAAGCAGGCGCGCTACCAGCTGCGCTACACCCGGATACCATTTTATCGTCGCTATCTCTTAGCGACTTTTTTATTATACTACATTTCAAAACATATTGCAAGTATAAATTTCATGTGATATAATATATTTATTTGTACAATATGAACGAAAGAGGCAAACCACAAATGAGAATGCGAAAAAAACCTAACCTAGCTGCACGTATGGCAGTTTGCGAGAATTTACTGGTAGAATCCCCCGATAAAGGGAAATGGCGTGAGAAAATGCCACATGCCAAAGCCGTTTGGCTCGAAATCGGTGCCGGAAAGGGGCGATTCACTGCTGAAACAGCTGCTGCCCACCCCGATATCCTCTATATCGCCATCGAGCGTGTTCCTGATGCCATGGTAGTGGCGATGGAGCGTGTCCACGCTCTCCACCTCAAAAACGTCTTTTTCATCGACGGAGACGCCGCTCTGCTCGAAGACTATTTCGAACCTGACGAGGTGGATCGCATCTACATCAATTTTTGCGACCCTTGGCGACCCAATCGACACGCAAGACGTCGTCTCACCCATGCAAATTTCCTCGCTCTCTACCGTCGTGTCCTCCCTGTGGGAGGCGAAATCCATTTTAAAACCGATAATAGTAGTCTCTATGAATTTAGTTTGTTCCAATTTCCGAAGGCTGGCTATGAACTAGGAAAGGTCACTCGTCATCTACATGAGAATGGAATTTTAGGAATTATGACAGATTATGAGGAAAAATTCCACAATCTTGGCACACCAATCAAACGATGCGTCGGCAAAAAACTCGCACTTGAGGTGGAACCCATCTTCACCCCCATTTATTTTACACCCCCCACAGAACAGGAGAAGCACATGGATTTTAACAAACTGGCACTCGAACTTCACGAAACCCATCAGGGTAAAATCGAAGTCATTAGCAAAATTCCACTCGAAACCTTGGATGACCTCTCTACTGCTTACACCCCTGGTGTGGCCGAACCTTGTCGAAAAATTGTCGAGAATCCCCAAGATATCTACAAATACACCTCTAAAGGTAATATGGTTGCGGTTATCACGGACGGAACTGCTGTCCTTGGGCTTGGCAATATTGGCGCAGAGGCGAGTCTCCCCGTGATGGAGGGCAAATGTATTTTGCTCAAAGAATTTGGTGGGGTGGATGGATTCCCCATCTGCTTGAATGTTCACGAGCCCGAGGAATTGATCCGTACGGTCAAGGCTCTCGCCCCCTCTTTTGGTGGGATCAACCTTGAGGA
This sequence comes from Eubacteriales bacterium, assembly GCA_044432785.1. GTDB lineage: Bacteria > Bacillota > Clostridia > Oscillospirales > Oscillospiraceae > JAWXUK01. The sequence continues at coordinate 1,644 of JAWXUK010000159.1, forward strand.
TATCGCCTCCCCTCAGTGCTTTGAGATCGAAAAAAGGCTGGAAGCCGAGCTTGATATTCCGGTCTTTCACGACGATCAACACGGTACTGCGATCGTGGTGACAGCCGGGCTACTTAATGCTGCGAAATGCGTAGGAAAATCGCTTGATTCCCTTAAAGTGGTGCTAAATGGTCCTGGCGCAGCTGGAACTGCCATCATTTCCATGCTCCTTTTTGCCGGCGTGAAAGAGATTCTCGCTTGCGATGAATTTGGGATTCTCCACCCCGACCGTGCCGAAGGGATGATTCCACACAAAAAGCACCTTGCCACCATTACCAATTTAGAGAAGAAAACCGGTGGACTTGCCGAGGCTTTGGTGGGTGCCGACGTTTTTATCGGGGTCTCTGCTCCCAATGTGCTCACCCCTGAGATGATCAAAACCATGGCTCCCTCCCCTATCGTCTTTGCCATGGCAAACCCTGTGCCCGAGATCCCCTATGAGGTTGCGATGGAAGCCGGTGTGGCTGTGATGGGGACTGGTCGAAGCGATTTTCCAAATCAAATCAACAACGTCCTCGCTTTTCCTGGGATTTTCCGTGGAGCCCTTCGTGCCAATGCACGAGATATCAATAACACCATGAAATTCTCGGCTGCGCAGGCAATTGCCGGACTTGTTTCCGAGGATAAACTCGCCCCTGATTACATCATTCCAAGCCCCTTCGACCCTCGTGTGGCAGAGGCTGTGGCCAGTGCTGTGGAAGATGCAGCACAAGAGACCGGCGTTGCCAATCAAAGGAGGTAGAGATGAGAATTTTAGAGGTCTCCGAGATTACGAAGTCTGTCAAAAAGTTATGTATGGAGGCAAATTACTATCTTCCACAGGATGTGGAGGATCGAATTCGCAGTTTTAAACAGCGAGAAAGTTCCCCTCGTGCCGTCAATATTTTAGGTCAAATTTTAGAGAATATTTCCATAGCACGTGAGATGGAGGTTCCCCTTTGTCAAGACACAGGACTTACCTGCGTTTTTGTGGAAGTAGGACAAGAAGTGCAACTGGTGGGTGGTTTACTCGCTGATGCCATCAACGAAGGGGTCAGACAGGGCTATGATGAGGGATATTTGAGAAAATCCATTGTGGCAGACCCCCTCCATCGGGTCAATACCAACACCAATACCCCTGCTGTGATTACTACGGATCTGGTGCTTGGAGATCAGGTGAAAATTCTGGTTGCCCCCAAGGGGTTTGGCTCGGAAAATATGAGTCGGATAAAGATGTGTACCCCTGCAGAGGGGGTGGAAGGGGTCAAGGCTTTTGTGGTGGAGACGGTAGAACTTGCCCAGTCAAACCCCTGTCCCCCCATCGTGGTGGGGGTTGGAATTGGTGCCACATTCGATCGTGTTGCACTGCTCGCAAAACGTGCCCTGTTGCGCCCCTTAGACGTGGGTCACCCTGACCCCTTTTATCTCGCACTCGAGGAGGAGCTTTTGACCTCAATCAATGCGCTAGGGATTGGTGTACAAGGGTTTGGTGGGGATACCACTGCCTTAAAAGTCCAGATTGAGCACGCACCCACTCACATTGCTGGCATGCCTGTGGCAGTCAATATCAACTGTCACGTGGCACGGCATAAGCAGATTGTTTTGTAGGGAGGGATTGAGATGACACAAAAGATCACAGGGAAAATCACAAAAAAAGTGGCGCAATCTCTCACAGCTGGTGACGAGGTCCTCTACACTGGCACTATGTACACAGCACGAGATGCCGCCCACAAACGATTGGTGGCACTCATTGACGAAGGGGGAGAACTCCCCTTTGATCTGCAAGATGCTATGATTTATTACGTCGGTCCCTCCCCTACCAAGCCCAATCAAATTATTGGTTCGGCAGGCCCTACCACAAGTTATCGTATGGATCCTTACACCCCTAAACTGCTCGATCACGGACTCACCTCGATGGTGGGGAAAGGGGTGCGCTCCCCTGAGGTGGTGGCTTCCATCATAGAGCACGGCGCTGTTTATTTTGCCACCATTGGTGGGGCTGCAGCCCTTATCGCTCGCTCTGTCGTGACTTGTGAAGAAATTTGTTACCCTGATCTCGGTGCAGAATCCATCAAACGTCTTGAGGTGGTGGATTTTCCGATGACTGTGGTGGTGGATGCCAAGGGAAATGACCTTTATAAACTCAGTGGAGATCAATCGCAGATATCGGAATAATCTGTCTGTATTCGATGTTTCGGTCTAGGCAGGTAACCTACTTTCACACACTCTCTTGGAGAGTAACAAAATATTGATTGTCCACAAAGGACAAGAAAGGTGCAAAATTATGAATCCAACACAACTAATCACTGGGAGAAGAAGTATTCGCAAGTACAAGGACGATCTGGTCACACGAGAGGACATCCAAGCCATTATGGAGGAGACTCGGTTCACGCAATCTTGGAAAAATCTTCAAATTGCTCGATTCACCGTGGTGCAAGACCCTGATCGTATCGCTCGCATTGCAAGTGAAGGGGTCAACGACTTCATCTACAATGCAAAGACCATCACAAAGGCAAAAAATCTAATGATTTTGAGTTTTGTCCACGGTGTCAGTGGTAAGATTGATGAATCTGGATATGCCACCTCGAAGGGGGACTCGTGGGAGGTCTTTGATGCTGGGATTGCTTGTCAGACCTTTGCATTAGCAGCTTATGGACATGGTATTGGAACCTGCGTGATGGGGATCATCGACGATGCGAAAATCGCTGAGATTATTGACCTACCCAAAGAGGAGACAGTGGCTGCACTCATCGTCTTTGGGTACCCTGACGAAGAGGGCAGACCCACTGGACGTCTTTCCTCCGACGAAATTTGTCGCTATCTGTAAGAGAAAAAAACCTCCCATTTGGGAGGTTTTTTTCATTTCTTTTGGAGCAAGATTTCCCATCAAAACCCATCACAGTCCTAAAAAAGTACAAAGCGACCAAGCAGAAGGAGTTTTCCTTCCACTTGGTCGCTTTTATCGTCAATATTCGAGATTATGCAGGAACCTTTAAGGTTTGACCAATATAGATAAAGTTAGGGTCACGGATGATATCTGTGTTGAGTTGGTAGATGTCATTCCAACGATTTGCTGTGCCATAGAGGTCACGAGAGATGTGGGAGAGGTTATCTCCAGCCACGACGGTATAGAGGCCAGACACAACTTCAGGAGCAGGTTCTGGGGTTGGCTCTGGAGCGACTTCAGGCTCAGGAGCAACTTCAGGTG
>JAWXUK010000160.1:0-4826 GCA_044432785.1 Eubacteriales bacterium
GCCTTTATGTCTTCAAACATCTCCTCCACGACAAATTCTGTGATGTTTTGGTATACTTTTTCGCTCATAATGTATGTTCTCCCTTCGTATTTTGATCTTTTTCCGATGATTTAATCTAGGCGATGAAACATCTTGTAAAATTAAGGAGGGGGTTTTTATGGGGGTATCCCCTTGACATTTGCACTTTTAATGATACAATGGTGTATATAGAAAGTGTAACAGATTTCCTCTCAAATGTCTATAGTTATTTGAAAAAAATTAAGGACTTTTTCTTAAGAGAAGTTTCCCGTGTTACAGCTATTTCAGAAAGGAACACAATTATGGCGCAAAACATGAAACAAGTGGATCAAATCACCGATAGAGAGGTAGATTTTACCCAATGGTACACCGACGTGTGTAAAAAAGCTGAGCTCATTGATTATTCTTCCATCAAAGGTATGTTTATCTATCGTCCCTATGGGTATGCCATTTGGGAAAATATTCAGTCGGTCCTCGACCGAAAATTCAAGGAGACCGACCACGAAAACGTCTATCTCCCTATGCTCATCCCTGAATCCCTCCTACAAAAAGAGAAGGATCACGTCGAGGGCTTTGCCCCTGAATGCGCATGGGTCACCATTGGTGGTAGCGACACCCTTGAAGAACGCTACTGCATTCGCCCCACCTCCGAGACCCTATTTTGCGAGCATTATGCCAACATCATTCAGTCCCACCGTGATCTACCTAAGCTTTATAATCAGTGGTGTTCCGTCCTCCGTTGGGAAAAGACCTCTCGCCCCTTCCTCCGTCATCGGGAATTTTTGTGGCAAGAGGGGCACACCATGCACGCAACCGCAGAAGAAGCCGAAGCAGAGACCCTTCGTATCCTTGAAATCTATGCCGATTTTTGCGAAAATGTCCTTGCTATGCCGGTCATTCGTGGACTCAAAACCGAGAAAGAGAAATTCTCTGGCGCCGTCTCTACCTACACCATCGAGTGCATGATGCACGACCGTAAAGCCCTACAATCCGGTACCTCGCACTACTTTGGCGATGGATTTTCCAAAGCATTCGAAATTACCTTCACCGGAAAAGATAACTCCCTTCACCACCCACATCAAACCTCGTGGGGTGTCTCGACACGCATGATCGGTGGGATTATCATGACACACGGAGATAACAACGGCTTGGTCCTCCCCCCACGCATCGCCCCCATTCAAGCCATGGTCATCCCCATTGTCAACAAAAAATGCGACACCACCCCTGATGCCACTAAACTGCGTGACCGTCTCCTCGCTGCAGGTGTGCGTGCCAAGATCGACACCTCGGATAAGTCCATGGGCTGGAAGGCTGCAGAGTACGAGATGAAGGGTGTCCCCCTCCGTGTGGAACTGGGTCCCCGTGATTTAGAGAGCAATCAGTGCTGTATCGCCCGTCGAGATAGTGGCGAGAAGATTGTCATCCCCCTCGACGAGCTAGAATCCACCGTGGTACGTCTACTTGACGAGGTGCAACAAGGCCTCTTCGATCGTGCCAAACGCAATTTAGAAGAAAACTCCACCACCTGCCAAACCATGGATGAGGTCAAAACCTTTATGGAGGATCAAGGTGGATTTGCAAGCACCATGTGGTGTGGCGACCTCGCCTGTGAAGAGCGCATGAAGAACGAAGTGGGGGTCTCCTCCCGTTGTCTTCCCCTCGTGCAAGAGAAGGTGGGCGAGACCTGCGTCTGTTGTGGAAAACCTGCCAACCACCACATCATCTGGGGGGTTGCGTACTAGGCTGATCTGTGCTATAATAGGACTAATTCCGTCTATGCGAGACCACTCTAATTCTACTTTTTAAGCTATTTTGGAGGAAAACTTATGAAAAAAGCACTTATTTTGATCGACTATGTGTATGATTTCGTGGCAGATAACGGTGCACTGACCGCTGGAGCAGCAGCACAGTCCATTTGCGACAATATTGCCGATACCGTGAAGAAATTCAAGGAAAATGGTGATTTCATCGTGGTTGTCACCGACAATCACGATATGAACGACTCCTATCACCGTGAATTTAAGCTCTTTCCCCATCACTGTCACACCGAGGAGGGACGTGCCCTCTATGGTCGTGTGGGGGACGAAGTGGCACAGGTACCCGATCAACAGGTGCTCTTTGTCGAGAAGACACGCTACTCGGCTTTTTGTGGAACACCACTGATGCTAAAACTCATCGAGAGAGAGGTCACCGAGGTGGCGCTTGCCGGTGTTTGTACCGATATTTGTATCCTACATACTGCCATGGACTGCTACAATCAGGGTCTCCCCTTCGTGGTGGACAGCGAGTGCGTCGCAAGTTTCGACCCTTCGGGACACTTCTTCGCCCTCGAGCACATCGAAAAGGTGCTCGGTGGTACCGTGCTATTCCCTTCCTAACCATCTATACACAATCACACCCCCCACTATTGTTGATAGTGGGGGGTGTTTCACGTCTTTTGGCGCAGATAGGATGCCCCCTCCACACAGGGGGAGGGGCATTTTTTCCAGAACTCCCCTCGATTGTAAGGGATGTTCGTATATCTGCTGAATTATTCCATGATAATCAGTTCATAGGAACGACTGCCAATGCCGATTTTCTCAGCATGTTCAAGGGTGTCTTCCCAGTTGGTGTCGGGGTGGTTACTTGTGAAGTGGTCGTGGTGATCCCCACCCTCTTCATGCAGTTTTTCATCGAGCAAGCTACCTTTGATGGGCTCACTTTTCAGACATGCCTCGGCGCAAGCTTGGTCCAGTGCCACAGGATCGAAGGAGCAGAAAATCCCCACGTCAGGAAGGATCGCCATGTCGCTCTCGCCGTGACAATCGCAATAAGGGGAGATATCCACCACTAAACTGATGTGGAAGTGAGGACGTCCGTCAAGCACCCCTTTGGTGTACTCTGCCATTTTGAGGGAGAGATCACGGTTTGCACTAGAATTTGGGTTGTGGATGGCATCAAAGTTACACACACCCAAGCAACGACCACAACCGACGCATTTTTCTTGGTTGATGATTGCCTTCTTATTCTCAAAGTAGATGGCATCCTGTCCACAAATTTTGGCGCACTGTGTACACGAGACACATCTATTCTCACTGACCACAGGTTTCCCCGAATTGTGTTGCTCCATTTTTCCACGACGACTGGCGCAACCCATGCCGATATTTTTGATGGCACCACCAAATCCTGTACATTCGTGCCCTTTGAAGTGGTTGAGGGAGAGGAATACGTCGGCTTCCATCACGGCTGTACCAATCTTAGCCGTTTTGATATGGGTGGCACCCTCCACAGGAATTTCCACGTCATCGTTGCCACGCAGTCCATCTCCAATCAGGATTTGGCACCCTGTGGATTGCACACTGTAGCCGTTTTCAGCAGCACTCTCGAGGTGCTCGAGTGCATGTTTACGACGACCTGCGTAGAGGGTGTTGCAGTCGGTAAGGAAGGGAATTCCCCCTTGCTCTTTGACCAAGTCTGCCACCACTTTGGAGTAGTTTGGACGGAGGAAGGTAAGGTTTCCAGGCTCACCGAAGTGGATTTTGATTGCTGTGAATTTGTTGTCAAAATCAATCTCCCCCATCCCAGCCGTGCGAATGAGTTTATCCAATTTTGTGAGTAGGCTCATGCCAAGAGGTACCCTGAGATTTGTGAAATACACCTTCGATTTTTGATTGCTCATACTTTTTTCTCCTTCTTTTTTGTGTTTTTTTGGCGCAAGACCTCATCATCCTCGTTTTCAAATTTCGAGGGAAATTAGTTCTTCAAAAAGATGAAATTTGAGTGTAATCCTTCGTGGATTGCCGAAAATTTCAGCGAATTTGAGGGACGAATTTCACCGAAAGTTGGCAACGAGGGGGTGTGAGGGGTCGCCCCATCTATCTCGAACGGTAGCCATCCGCTTGAGTGAGTAGTTCTTCGGCGCTGTCGAGCATCGCCTGTGTGATGGTGCTGCCACCCATCAGTCGTGAGAGTTCGCCCTGTCGTCCTGTGCGATCGAGGGTGGTCACTGCAGTGTAGGTACGCCCTGCACTCTCTCCCTTTTCCACCTGAAGGTGGGCATCTGCCATGGCAGCAATTTGTGGAAGGTGGGTGACGCACAAAACCTGCTTATAGGTGGCCACATCCGACATTTTTTCTGCCACTTTTTGCGCTGCACGACCCGAAACACCGGCATCCACCTCGTCAAAGACCAAGGTAGCGATTCCGTCATCCTGCGCAAGGACGTTTTTCATAGCGAGCATGACACGGGCAAGCTCTCCCCCCGAGGCGACCTTTTGAATGGGTTTGAGGTCCTCGCCAATATTCGCCGAGAGGAGGAATTGCACCTTGTCTGCACCTGTTTCGTCCATCTCCCATCGGCAGGTTTTAGCCTCGAAAGCGACGCAGAAGGTGACCTTGGGCATATCCAGTTCTCGCAGTTCGCTCTCCACTCTCGCCTGAAGTTGAGTTGCTGCAGTTGTCCGTGCTTTGGTGAGTGCTACAGCCACTTTTTTGGTGGTGGCAAGTTGCTTTTTTTCCTGTGCTTCGAGCTGTGCCATACGCTCGTCCGAGGAGGTGAGTTCCTCGAGTTGAGAGCGACAAGTATCTAAATATGCAAGCATTTCCTCACAGGAATTGCCGTATTTTTTCTTGAGTCGATGGATTTGATCTAATCGACTTTCCATCTGGTCGATCTCTTCGGGGGTGACGTCGATCTCTCGTCCGAGATCTCGCAGCCCCTCTCCGACGTCCTCGGCGAGCAGTCGTGCCTCCGAGAGTCGCTCCGAGAGGTCGGATAACTTGGCACGTCGCAGATCATCCTCCCCAATTTGAAGGAGGGAGCACGCCCC
>JAWXUK010000161.1:0-4749 GCA_044432785.1 Eubacteriales bacterium
CGATCTTAACATACATGCGTGATTTAGTTTTTGCGATACCTTTATTAAACTATCATGGTTTGGCATTGGCACATCTCCTAAAGAAAATATTTCTGCGAGGTTATTCTTTGATTTTAATCATGTCTTCGTTATAAATGGTTGCGATATTTTTCCCCTTTGCTTTGGAGGAATAGAGTGCGAGGTCAGCATTTTCGTAGAGTTCTTGGTAATTTGTGCCATGTTGTGGGTATAGCGCAACACCCATACTTGCTTTGATATTTGCTTGGTTTCCTTGGTATCCAAATTTCTGTGCTAGGGTTCTAATCATGATATCGACACGTTTTTGAACAGCATTTAGCTCGCCAAAGTGCGAGAAAAATACCACAAATTCATCCCCTCCAATGCGCCCTATTAGATCGTTTTCTCGTACAAGTCCTCGTAGGCGTTTGCTCAGGGTTGTGAGTAAAAAGTCGCCGAAACTATGTCCGAAATTATCATTGATTCCCTTGAAATCATCTAAATCTAAGAAAATGAAAGAGTGATGTGCTTCGTCAGGGCTATTTGCAATGATTTGTTCCACCTTCTCTTGGAACGACATTTTATTATACACCCCTGTGAGTAAATCTCGTTTTGCTTTGTTCTCTAAATCCATCACATCTTGAATATTTATTAACCTGCCAAACATCTCTTTTATGGTGCCATCAGGCCCAAAGACAGGACTAAACGTGACCTCCTGATAGGAAAAACCACCTTTTTCGGACTTTAATCGTGCCTTTATGGTGCATTCTTTTCCTTCTAATACTTCTAGTCCGAACTCCATAAATCTTGAAATATCATCAGGGTGCACCAAGCCACTTTCGCAAACGGATTTCGGGAAATTTGGTTGGATCTCGGTCAAGCCGAACGCTGTAGAAGTGCTCGTCGAGCGAATGAGTGATTTTGTTGCAATATCCACACGATAGAGTAGTGCGCCGGATAAACGCTCGATGGCATTGAAATATTGGTTGATGGTGTCAAGTTCGCTCTCTGTTTTGATGCGAGCATCGATATTCACCATATAACACATCAGTTTTTCACCACTTTCGTCGATGGAACGACGTTGTAGGTCGAGGGAGTACCAGTGCTTTTCTCCGGCAAGGGAAATGATCTCTACTTCGGTATAATAGGTCATGTTGAGTTTCAGTCCAAAGCCAATTTCTTTTAATAGTTGCTCTCTTTTATCTAGCCGGAACGCATTGGAAATTGCACCATCAAAATGCTCCATACAGGACTCTTTCACAGCCCCGAAGACACTGTAGAAAAGTTGGTTACAGTGGAACACGGTCAGGTTTTCGTCAAACTCTAAAATGGCTTCGGCTCGGTGTGAGGTGTCGATTTGGTGAAGTGCTTTTTCCATGCGAATATCATCTTTTAGTTGATATTCCACCACTACAATGTCATGTTTCTCGTCTAAAAAGTCGATTTGAATGTCAACTAAGTGGGAGGTCTGATCCATCGAGCATGCAGTGACATCTGTAATCGTGGCAGTTTCGTTATTTTCTAGCATGGTTTTTATTTTTTGAGAGATTATCTCGGTCTTATTAGGTAAAATATGACCAAATTCAGTCGTATCAGGGGTAATGCCAAACATTTCTGTTGCTTTTTTATTCACATAGTGAACTGAAAAATCAGAGATGTGAAGTGCGAAAATAGGGTGGCTGTGGTTCATCAAAAATTTTCCGAGTTGCTCGTTGGTAATCATGGAATCATCTTCTTTCCTAAAGTTAGAGTGAAATTAGACTCACCCTGTGCAACTTTGATTTAACAGGGGTTTTGGATTTTCTTTGGGTTAATTAATGGAACTACTCAAAATAATCTAACCTATATTAACCATTTATCAGAGGTATTGTCTAGTCTTTGTCCCCACGATATCGAGCTAAAGTTGTGATATCACGGGCTTCTTTGACATGCTTGATAAAGATCTATATTGCGATATATTAGAAAAAATCCCTCACATTTTAGCAGACTTTTGGATATCATGTCTTCTGAAAAGTGAGAGATTTTTAGTTTAAGCAAATTATATGCCGAAATAAAATTTAGGAAATAGAGTAGGGAGTACGCTTGAATGGTTGCGATAAAAAGGCAATTTATTCCACAGTGACAGATTTTGCCAAATTTCTGGGTTTATCAACGTCACATCCACGTTCTACTGCAACATAATAGGCGAAAAGTTGCATCGGAATAATATTGAGAGACGGCGTGAAGGGTGGTAAGGTCTGTGGCAAATAGACCACTTGATCGCAAATGGCTTCGAAGGAAGTGCTTCCTTCTAACGTGATTGCGATGACGGTTGCTCCTCGTGCCTTGACCTCTTTTATATTGCTTGCGACCTTTTCTAAAAGGTCGATTTGTGTGGCAATGGCGATCACTAACGTGCCCTCTTCAATCAAAGAAATGGTTCCATGTTTTAGCTCGCCTGCTGCATAGGCTTCGCTTCCGATATAAGAAATTTCTTTGAGTTTGAGAGAACCTTCCATCGCTGCACCATAATCGGTCCCTCGACCTATGACAAAGACAGAATGACTCTGCGCATAGAGGGCTGCAAGCCCCTTCATCCGTCCTTCTTGTGCCAAAGCTGTTTCAGTTTTTTGTGGAAGTCTTTGTAATTCGCATAAATATTGGCTGAAATCCTCTTGAGAAATTGTGCCACGCACCTTTGCAAACTCGAGCGCAAGGAGATAGAGTACCGATAATTGTGTGGTATAACCCTTCGTGGTGGCCACTGCGATTTCGGGACCTGCCCAAGTGTAAATCACTTCGTCACTTTCGCGCGCGATGGAGCTACCCACTACATTTACAATGGAAATGACCCGAACACCTTGTTTTTTTGCCTCACGAAGGGCGGCTAAAGTATCTGCAGTTTCGCCAGATTGGCTTATGATGATGCAGAGATCATTTTTTTGCAATATCGGGTTGCGATAACGAAATTCTGAGGCGATATCCACATTGACAGGAAGTTTTGCTAAGTTCTCGAAGACATAGCGTGCCACAAGTCCTGCATGTGCAGCAGATCCACAGGCTACTATGTGCAAATGTCCGCAATTTTTCAAATCTTGGGTGGTGATTTTGGAAAATTCGAGATCAATGTCCCCTTGATCAGTGATTCTGGGTGATATGGTTTTTCTCAGACCTTCGGGCTGTTCCACCATTTCTTTCATCATGAAAAAGTCATAACCACCTTTTTCTGCTGATTGAATATCCCAAGTGACGTGAAAGATCTCTTTTTCAATGGGTTTTCCCTCCATTGTTTGAAGAGAGACTCCGTTTTTGGTTAAAATGGCGATTTCGTTGTCCTCAAGTAAATAATACTCTCTTGTATATTCCAGTAGAGCAGGAATATCTGATGCGATATAATTTCCGGTTTTTCCAAGACCCACCAAGAGAGGGCTATCTTTGCGAACAGCGAGAATTTCGTCGGGACGCTCTTGGCAAATCACTCCGAGGGCATAGGCGCCACGTAATTTTGGTAAAATTTCACGCAAGGTTTCTTGAGGATTACCACGATGATAATGTTCGAGTAGGTGAGCCACCACTTCGGAGTCGGTTTCAGAACGGAAAGAATAGCCCTCTTTCTCTAAAAATTCTTTGATTTCTAAATAATTTTCGATAATTCCGTTGTGAACTACGGAAAAATGCTCGCTTTGGCTTGCGTGAGGATGACTATTTTGATTGCTAGGGGCGCCGTGGGTTGCCCACCGAGTGTGACCGATTCCACCATAACTATCAGGAAATCCCTCTAACTTAATTTTTTCAGCCAGTGCCGATAAACGTCCTTTTGTTTTACAATTTTCGATTTTTCCATTCCCAAAAACCGAAATTCCAGCCGAGTCATATCCTCGATACTCTAATTTTTCAAGTCCTGATAACAACGTATCAATGGCGCTCTCTGCGCCGATATATCCAACAATTCCACACATGATAATGGTTCCTTTCCAAATAATTCTATGATATCACAATAAGCAAAAATTGTCAATAAAAGACATGTTTATCCAACGAGAATTTTAATATGATGAAAACTGTTTCTAGCTTGGAGGAAGGGAGAGCGATTGAACTTGTAATGATTACCACAAAAAATCTGTATCTCCTTCATAAATCTCTTTATATTTGATGAGAGCTTGCATTTTTTCAAGGGATATGCTATGCTTGAATGAACTTGCTTTTACAAACGGTGTGTCGTTGTGATGAGCCGAGTTTCGTATAAAATTTTAGATTGGAGTTAGTAATGGACGGTCAGAATAAATGGAAGGGGCATCTGAAAAAGTGCCTCTTGATTTCGGGTGTTTTCCTACTGGTTTCGGGTATTGGTTTTGCTTTTTATGTCAGTGATTATTATCGATCTGACCCTGTCGCAATTGAAACATTAGAGCAAGAAAACGTTGAAGTTTTGGGTGATTTCACAGTGATTCTACCAGAAAAACCTGGGAATTCTGCAGTGATATTTTACCCGGGTGGCAAGGTTGAGCATAGCGCATATTTGCCTTTGTTAGAAGAGATTTCTCAACATGGGATCACTTGTATTTTAGCTAAAATGCCCTTTAACCTTGCAGTATTTGACATTTACAAAGCCGATGGAATTTTGGGTACTATGCCTGAAATTGAATATTGGTTTTTAGCTGGACACTCTTTAGGTGGCATCATGGCGAGTGTCGCTGCAGAGCACAATACACTGGTACATGGACTGATTTTATTGGGTTCTTACCTCTATAGTGATTTTCCAGTGGAGAAAACCCT
>JAWXUK010000162.1:0-4739 GCA_044432785.1 Eubacteriales bacterium
CTCGAGGTCGTTAAATTCGATGGCGGCACGGATGAGTTGACTCTCGTGCTGATCCAGTCCCCCCTCGGTCTCTGCCTGTCCCACCAAGCTCACCAGTTCTTCTTCGGTGATGCCGTCACCCTCTTCCTTGTGGAAGATTTTCGAGAGGACGATTTTCCATTTGACGAAGAAATAGTTAATCGGTCTGCACAAAACCGAGAGTGCCGAGAGAAATGGCGTGACCGCAATGGCGAGTTTTTCTGGCTGTTCCTTCGCCAAACTTTTTGGGCTGACCTCGCCGAAAATGAGCACTGCAATGGTAAGTACCACAGTTGCAAGAACAGGACCATAGGCTGGGCTTAGTTTGGTGAATAGGACGGTTGCAAGGGTTGTTGCTGTGATGTTGACGATGTTATTTCCGATTAAAATGGTGGAGAGAAGGCTATCGAAATCCTCGGCGAGCGCCAAGGTTTTTGCAGCACGTTTGTCTCCGTTTTCTGCCTTGTTTTTGAGACGGATGAGGTTAAGTGAGGTAAAGGCTGTCTCGGATGCGGAAAAATACGCCGAGAATCCAATCAAGATGATAAGGGCAACACTCATCATTGCGATGGTTTGACCGTCGCCACTACTCATTTGCGATACTTCACTGCTTAATCGGGATAATTCACTGTCCATTATGGATAAATCAACTCTCTTTTATAAATATTTTGTCCCACTGGGGTCGAGGTTTGCAAATATGTTTTAGTATACCATAGATTTCCAAAATTGCAAGAGGTTTTAGAAAATTCATGGTTTTTTTCTGGCTTGTTTTGGTTTTGCCCATCCTGCTTTGCGCTGAGGTGGTGCCGAGTTTCGTGAGGACTTGGACTTGGTTTTGCTCTCGTTTTTGGGGGAATTTTTGTTCTTCGTTTTGTTTTGCGAGGATCTGTTCCCCCCATTGGATCCAGAATTTTTCCCAGTTCCTGACTTGGTTTGGGATTGTCCACCTGATTTCCCTTGATATTTTCCCACGTTGAGGAGCGCCCCTTTGTGGCTACCGATTAAGTCCTCTCGTCCCCCTTCAATGAGGGCTGCCTTGACAATGGGACGGTTTTTAGGGAGTCTCCACTGCATTAAGGCACGTTGCATCGCCTTTTCTTTCGGAGTTTTGGGGACAAACATAGGTTTTAGAGTGTGAGGATCCCGTTCGGTATACCACATGCAGGTGGATAACGTCCCTGGTGTGGGGTAAAAATCCTGTACTTGTTGGGGCATATGTCCTGTTTTGGAGAGCCATTCGGCAAGGGCAATGCCATCCTCTAACGTGCACGAAGGGTGGGAGGACATGAGGTAGGGCACCAAATATTGCTCTTTCCCATATCGTTTGTTGAGTTTTTCGTACTTATCACGAAATTTCTCGTAAACACCGATGTGGGGTTTTCCCATGCAATCCAAGGTGGATCCCACACAGTGTTCGGGCGCCACTTTAAGCTGTCCCGAGATGTGGTGCTCCACCAATTCAGCGAAAAATTCTCCACTTTTATCCTCCATGAGGTAGTCGAAACGAATCCCTGATCGGATGAAAATTTTCTTAATCTTGGGGATTTTTCGCAGTTTTCGGAGCAAAAGGAGGTAGTCGGTGTGGTCGCACTCTAAATTAGGGCATGGTTTGGGGGCGAGACAGTCCCGATGTTTGCACATACCGTGCTTGAGCTGTTTTTTACAGGAAGGGGCACGGAAATTTGCCGTAGGCCCTCCCACATCGTGGATATAGCCCTTGAAACCGTGATGGTTTGTAAGGGCTGTGACCTCTCGCACCAAACTCTGGTGACTGCGCACCGAAATCACCCTCCCCTGATGAAAGGCGAGGGAGCAAAAATGACAAGCGCCGAAACAGCCCCGGTTGTGGATCACCGAGAAGCGCACCTCCTCGATTGCCACGATGCCATTTTCGTAATCGGGGTGGGGTTCACGAACGTAGGGAAGCTCGGCAACACGGTCGAATTCAGCCGTCGTAAGAGGGAGGGAGGGGGGATTACATAGCACATAGCGATTGCCGTGCTTTTGGGCGAGGGCACGCCCTGTCACCACGTCGTGCTCATCATATTGGAGTAGATTTGTGGTGGCATAGCTATCTTTATCACTAGAGACCTTCTCGAATGGGTCGCACTCCACCCATGGATAGGCGAGGATCTCGGGGCTTGTCCCCACAAAACAGGTGCCACGCACGTCGGTGATTTCGGAGATGGGGGTACCCTCTCGGAGTTTGGTGGCGATCTCCACGATGGAACGCTCCCCCATGCCATAACTGATGAGATCGGCTTGGGAGTCTAGCAAAATAGAGCGACGCACCTTGTCCTCCCAATAGTCGAAGTGGGCGAAACGGCGAAGAGATGCCTCGAGTCCTCCGATGATGATGGGGATATTACCGTAGACCTCACGGATTTTGTTGCTGTAAACGATGGTGGCACGGTCGGGGCGAGCACCATGCTCGTTATTGGGGCTGTAACAGTCGTTGTGGCGACGTTTTTTCGAGGTGGTGTAGTGTGCCACCATGGAGTCTACGTTGCCTGCTGAGATGAGCACCCCCAATTTAGGGCGACCAAATCGCTCGAAATCGGTGTTATTGCGCCAATTTGGTTGGGCGAGAATGGCGATGCGAAACCCCTCGGATTCAAGGACTCGAGAGATGATGGCTGCGCCAAAACTGGGGTGGTCGACATAGGCGTCCCCCACCACATAAAGAAAATCATAATCCTCCCAACCACGGTCTGCCATATCTTGCTTGTTGACAGGGAGAAATTGACTGCGTTCAAAGTTCATAGATTCCTCAGTTCTAAAGGCTTTTGCGTGGGGTGTAGCCGATATATTTTTTGCGATCCTCCCCAAAGCCATATCGCTGGAAGAATTTTTCTGCTCGCTCGCTCCCCTCTGGAAGTTGAAGGGTGAGCCATTCTCCCCCATTTTTTCGGGTTTCCGAGACCACTTTTCCAAGCATTTGAATCCCCAAACACTGGCCTTGATACCCCTCTTTGAGGTAGAAGAGCGAGATGGTGCCCTCCAATCCAAGAGCGATCACCCCAACCAGTTCCCCATTATGCTTGACCACCACGATGGTCTCGGCTGTGGATGGGGTGTCTCCCCACACGGTTTTCTGGGATTGCTGGTAGAAATCCTGCTCCTCTGGGGTGGTGGCATAGGAAAAGCAGAGGTTTTTATCTGCCACCACGCCTCCATAGTCCTTGCGCCACCAGTTTTGACGTGCAAAGGTGGAAATTTCATCATTTAAGTGGGAGCTATCTGCCTCCACCTCCACTTTGAAGGTGGTACCGTCCCATGTCAATTGGTTCACCCCTGTGTTATCGCTGTGGTGTCGTGTGTTCCACTGATCTTCGGGGAGACCTTCCACAAGGGAGAGGAATTGTCGAATAGCGAGACCATGACAGAAGATTGCCACGGTGCCATCGGGATATTTCGAGGCGATTTCAGTGATAGTGGTCTGCAATCTTGCCATCAACTGCTGAAAACTCTCGCCATTTGTGATCTGGAGGGAGCTATCACTTTTGGAGAAGAGCGCCAATTCCTCGGTAAATTCGATCTCGATCTCTCCCCAAGTTTTATCCTCCCAATCCCCGAGATTCATCTCACGGATCCCCTCGTGGGTGTAAAGTGGTTGTCCTGTACGGTCAATAATGGCACGAGCAGTGGTCATGGTACGGAAAAGGTCGCTCGACCACACTCCGTCGAAGGTGATCCCCTCGAGACGTTTGGAGAGTGCCTTGATTTGAAGGTAGCCGTTATCAGTAATCAGGGAATTATAGTGTCCATGGGCACGACGGTAGAGGTTTCCCTCGGCTTCGGCGTGCCGAATTAAATATATGGTTGTCATGTTCTACTCCTTCTATTGCCAGGGTTTGACCCCACCTGTGAGGTCGGAGAGTGAAGCCTCCCCTCGCTTGGTGGCAAGGGCATTGAGTTCGGATAGGATGGTGCGTGGGGCGTAAGGGTCTACCATATTGGCAGTACCTACCCCGACGGCGCAAGCTCCTGCAAGCATCATTTGTGCAGCATCCTCTCCCTTAGAGACCCCTCCCATTCCTAAAATGGGAAGATTTGTACTACTTGCCACCTCCCACACCATGCGCACAGCCACTGGCAACACGGCAGGGCCCGAGAGTCCCCCGGTGTTCATGGCGAGGATAGGACGACCTGTGAGCACGTCGATCCGCATCCCTCGGATGGTGTTGATGAGCGAGATGGCATCTGCTCCCCCACCCTCCACTGCCTTGGCAATGTCGGTGATGTCGGTGACATTGGGAGAGAGTTTCACCATCACAGGGACATTCCCTGCGTGTTTCTTTGCCACTTGGGTGACCTCGGCTGCGAGGTCGGGACGAGTGCCATAGGCAAGTCCACCTGCTTTGACGTTAGGGCACGAGATATTGACCTCGATCATATCCACCTTTGCCTCGGCAAGTTTTTCGCACATAATGCCATATTCCTCGGGGGTGTTACCCGAAATATTGGCGATGACTGCCACATCGTGGGTGCGTAAAAAGGGCAGTTCCTTCTCGATGAAGCCGTCCACTCCAAGGTTTTGGAGTCCCACCGAGTTGAGGATTCCCATGGGGGTTTCGGCGATCCGTGGCGAGGGGTTGCCCTCTCTACGATGAAGGGTGAGTCCCTTGCAACAGATCCCACCAAGTTCCGAGAGGGGGTAGTACTTGCCGTATTCCCGCCCGAAGCCGAAGGTTCCCGACGCCATGACTATGGGGGTTTTA
>JAWXUK010000163.1:0-4689 GCA_044432785.1 Eubacteriales bacterium
AGATGATATAGCAACCAATCATCAACTGATGGCAAGAAGGGCACCAGGAAGATATCCAGCCATGAAGAGCGAACCCACAGAGATACCACCAATGGTTGTGGCATAGATGACCATGTTGTGACTAGGAGGGACCAAAAGTCCCTCGCACGAGGAGGTGATGGTGACAGCAGTAGCGAAATCAGAATCATACCCCTCGTCCACCATCATGGGAATCAAGATGGAACCCAAAGAGGCAGTATCTGCCGAGGCAGAGCCGGAAATTCCTCCAAAGAAGAAGGAGGAAACCACGTTAACCATGGCAAGTCCACCACGCATCCACCCCACGATGGAGTTGGCTAGAGCGATCAACTTATCCGAGATCCCTCCACTTCCCATCAAAACCCCCATCGTAATGAAGAAGGGAACCGCCATTAAACTAAAGGAGGAGATCCCTTTGATCATCTGTTGCGAGATGGCAGTGAGGGAAAGTCCCTGATAATGTAAGCATAAAATAGAAGCAATTGCCACAGCGTAAGCGATGGGAAAGCGCAAAAGAATCATGATACCAAAGGCGCCTAATAGAATCAATATTGCAGTTGTTTGAGCATCCATATTAGTCTCCTTTCTCTTCCTTCACGAAGAAGGAACGCACATGGTTGTATAGAATTTCGATCTCGAAGACTGCCATAGCAACTCCAGCCACAGGAATGGGCAGATACATCCAAAAACGAGAGAGATTGGGCATCGAGGTATATTTCCCAAACTGTCCGATACTTTGAGCGTAAGCCCAGCCCTCGGTGATCATGATATATGCAAGCGCCAACACAGCGAGGTCGGCAATGATATCCAAAATTTTGAGTAAAATTTTAGGTAGAAAGCGATCGAATGCAGTCATTCGAATGTGTCCACCACGGCGAATGGCAAGTGCTGCCGATAGCACAGCCATATAGCTCATCAAGGTCAACACAATTTCCTCCGACCAAGGGGCACTTGGAATAAAGGAAAAAATGAACTCTCCATTTACCTGCACAGCATTAAGACGGGTAATAACCGCCCACGACGCAATGAGGATATCAGCAATCAGGAGTAATTTACAAATGAATAGCACAATGTTGTACGTCCAGTCGAAGAAGGGTTTTCCTCGGTCGAGGGTTGTAAAAACAGCAGGCATAAGATGAATTCCTTTCAGTTCATAAATGAAAGGGGTGCGGTGGAAATCCATCGCACCCCCGAGGGACAAAAATTATTGCATTGCGACGATTTGATCGTATAGACCACGAAGATCGTCAGAGATTTGGGATTCGATGACAGGGGCACAAGCCTCGATCCAAGGTGTTTTGTCAGGAACTTCGACGATGTTACAACCAGCAGCTGCAAGTTCTTCTAAGACTTGGAGCTCAGCGCTCTCAGAGAGTTCTTGGTTGAATGCTTTGGTAAGCTCGCCAGCTTCCATGATAGCGTTTTGTTGGCTCTCGGTGAGCTTTGCCCATGCGTTATCAGTGATAACAACTTGGATAGCGCCCAAGGTGTGGCCGTTTAGGATAAGGTTACCAGCAGGCTCGTTGAAAGCTTTGGTAGCGTAGTTTGCGACAGGTTGTTCTGCGCCGTCCACGATGCCAGATTGCAAGCCAGAGTATAGCTCGTTGTAGTCAAGCACGGTTGGGACAGCACCAACACCCTCGACCAAACCGTTCATAACAGGGTCGTTAGACACACGGAGTTTCAGTCCAGCGAGGGACTCCATTCCGGTGAGAGGTGTGGTTGTGAAGAAGTGACGGAAGCCCTCTTCTCCGTAGAAGATACCACGAAGAGGAACCCCTTTCTCTTGGGGCTCGTTGATGATTTCGTTTGCAACGTCGCTGTTTGCGAAGTTCCAGAAGTGCTCACGGCTTACGAAGGTGTAAGGAAGGGATAGGAGCATGGATTTCTCTCCACCGTAGTTTGTAAGAGCGAAAGCAGAGATACGGGACATATCCACAGCGTCAGAGCCGCCGAGCATACCGTCGAGCACCACGTTTTCCGAACCGAGCACGCCGTTTGCTTGGATATCGAGGATAACGCTACCACCGGATAGTTCTTCCACTTGTTCCTTAAAGTAGGTAGCAGTTTGACCCACGATGGAATCCAAGGGGTTGACCTCAGCATAGACCAAAGTGACTTGAGGATCGCTAGAAGGATCGCCGGTACCACCTGTTGTTGTGCTAGGGGTTGTTGTGGCGGTTGTGTCGGAGCCGGAGTCGCCACTAGAGCAAGAGACGAGCGAGAGTGTCATGGTGGAAGCCATGAGCAGTGCGAGTAGTTTTTTCATTGTTTATTCCTCCTTAAAATGTGGCTTCTCATCCGAAGGCAAGAAGCTATGGTACTAATATACCATAATTTGCCCGACTTGTCTATTAACATACTAGCTAAAAAAGAAGGGGGATTTTTGTGCAATTCACCAAAAAGCCCCCCCACCACTTGACATGATATGTATGCCGTGTATAATGTATAGAAGTAAACTTGAGAGGGGGGGATGGATCTGTCTAAGACCATCATTGAAGTTTCATTAGATGAGAAGAGCTTTGTCTCGTTTGCGTGGTTTCATGCGTTTATTCACACCAAGCGATGGAGACTGATGCTCTTTTTCGGCTTATTTATGCTGTTTTTCATCCTGATCGCCCTCTTTATCGCCCCTGAAGACTCGCAAAAAGTGCTTGCCATTGCAGTGCTATCCGTGGTTGCCATTCTGCTCCCTTCTGGGCATGTGCTCCACTTTCACCTCTCGCTCAAACAACAGTGCAGATTGCAACGATTGGGGTCAGGGCGCTATGTCTACACCCTTACCCTCCCCTCTCAGGGGGATATTTCCATAAAAAATGAAACCGAGCAGACCACCCAACCGTGGGAGGGTGTTCACGCCTTCTATTTTCGGGATCATTGCGCCTATCTCTATGTGAGTCCGGTGCGAGCCTATCTCATCCCCTATGCCCAAACCCGTGGAGGGCGAGATGGTTTGCTCCAGTTGGTCTCGAAAAAATTGCCACCCGATCGGGTTCGGATAAAAGGAGAATAAGGGTATGCAACACGAGCAAACAACCCAAGAACAGTCTAACCAAAAGAGATTGATCCACATCTGCTGTTATGGTCTATTGGTGAGTGGCGCCTGTTCTGTGTCCATCGGACCCCTCATCCCCTTTTTGCGTGAGAGCTACGGTTTTCACTATGGCATCTCGGGGATGTTGCTCTCTGCGCTCTCTTTCGGAAATTTGATCACCATTTTGCTCGCTGGGGTGCTCCCTGCCTATCTTGGACGCAGAAAGAGCATTCAACTGACGGGAATTTGGATGATCATCGGTTATTTGCTCCTTGCCAGTGGGGTCTCCTCTCCCCTCCTTGTGATGCTCGCCTGTCTGATGATCGGTCTGGCACGAGGGGGCAACTCCACCTTTTCAAACACCATGATGTCAACCCTTCCAGGCGATCTCGCTACCAAGGGATACAATGCCTCGCATGGTAGTTTTGCCCTCGGCGCACTCCTTGCCCCCCTATTACTGCTCGGGGTGGTCGGGCTCTTTCCAGAGATGGGTTGGCGACTGCTCACGGTGGTGATGTGCGTATTTTCCATCAGTCATTATGTCCTATTGTGGCGCATGCCCTTGCCCGAAGAACCCCCTCGTGGTGGCGCAAAGCAGATCGACAAAACCTTTCTCCGTGATCGACGATTTTGGATGGGAGCTGCCATGCTCTTCTTCTATATCTCTACCGAATATGCCATCTCTGGGTGGCTTGTCACCTATTTTCAAGACACTGGGATCCTTGATGCACGGGATTCCCAACTTATGAGCACCCTCTTCTGGGCTACCATGTTCGCAGGACGGATGGTGGGTGGACAAATCGTAGGAAAAATCGAGAGCACCAAGCTCCTCCTCATCGACGGTGTGGGGCTTGTGGTCTGCTTTACCGTGATGTTTTTGAGTCGCACCCCCTTGGTGGTCACGGTCTCCCTCGCTGGGGTGGGACTTTTTATGGCAACCATCTACCCCACTGCCTTTGCCATTGGCAGTCGCTCCATTCGTGGGAATGATTTTGGTTGCAGTATGATGAGTTTTATCGGCACCGTCGGTGGCATCGTAACCCCTGCGCTTGTGGGACTTGTCGCCACTTCTGCTGGGATTTATGTTGGAATGGGGCTTGTGGTGTGTACCGTCATCCTGCTCTTGCTCTCGATTATCTTTAGCGTCTCTTCCCTTAAAAAAGATCCGACATATCAGTGATTTCCACCGAATAATCGTGTAAAATAGAAATAAAAATCCCCGTCCATGTGATGATGACACATAGACGGGGCATTCTTTTGCGCAAATGATCGGTGGCACCCACAAGCCAAACCGTCCAAGGAAAAACCACCACTCATAGAACGAGAATATCGGTAAAACCGTTATTTTTCGCAATATTTGCAAGTTTTTGCATGGTTTGGTGATCGGGGGAAACGGCATGGGCATAGTGCTCACGCACCCCGAAGGATCGGTAGGTAATGAGCTTGTATCGAATGGGGTAGATTTCGAGGTACGGGGCGAGAAGTTTTGTGATTTCGTCCACCGTTTGCTCATTCGGAAGGAGATTTTGGACGATTACGGTGCGAATTTCCAAAAGTTTCCCCTCTTTTGCGAGGAATCTTGCATTTTGGAGCACCACGTCGTTAGGCTCACCTGTGAGGTCGATGTGACCTTGAGG
>JAWXUK010000164.1:0-4673 GCA_044432785.1 Eubacteriales bacterium
AGAATACTTGTAACGGTTGCCGCAAGGACTCCACTTGGATTTGTCACCTCGATTTCGATGGTATACTTGGTATCATCATAATCTATGAACCCCATCCCTCCCCCTGGGTCCACCTCGGTTAGGGTATAGGTGTATGTACCTACCGTATCGAAGGTGAGCTCATAGGAAAAGTCTCCGTTAATATCATTTTTAACGTTTGGAATATCGGTCACACCACCTGATAAAATCAAGTTAAACTCAAAGTCGTCTCCTACTAAAGCAATTGGAGTTCCACTCGCTGTTTCATAACTCTTAGTGCCGTTGAGGGTGAGCTTGGTGGTGGAAGCGGCGATGATGGTATTATTGAAGTCGATCGTGGCTGAGCTAGGGGTGATCGCAATACCATCACTATCTTTGGTTTGATTCACCGTATAACTGCTGACCACACCACTTGAAACCACGACCACCACCTCATAGACCGACTGGTCGTAGGTGATCTTTCTACCGTCAGGAAGTGTGGCACCCCCAGCAAGGGATTGTTCCTCGCTGATCTCGAAGGTATAGCTTCCATCAGCGAGAGAGCTGACGATGGTATCGAAGGTATTCGTAAAGTCGATGGAACCATCGGCATTTCCGATCACATTTTCATTGGTACTGGGGTTCGAGGACGTGATGTTGTAAGAGAAGTTATCGAGGTTAATGCCACTACTGGTTCCATCGGTTAAGGTTTTAGTGCCTCCGAGGGTTTGGACGGCTAGGGTGGAGATTTCGCCGTAAGGCCAGAGGTGGAACTCCATCAAACCAGACTGAATGCTATTTGCAATCATACAACCGTTCAGGTTTCCTCCGTTCCAGTGGGCACTTGAAGCAGTTCCTTCGTAGTGACGAATATTCGCAGTGGGGGCAATAATATGCCCAGGAATGTTAACACTACCCGAAAAAGAAAGATATTCCGTAATACCAACATCATGAATGTTCCAAATCACTCGGGTGAATTTATTAAGGTTGTACTCACCACCGTCGTCATAGCCAGAACCGTCACCTTGACCTGCCTTGATTTCGGTTCCATCTACTAGAATTTTCGGAAAAATATAGTGATTACCCGACTGTCCTGCACGAGAAGTTTCCATGACAAGGGCCGATTTATCAATATTGATGGTTGTGATGGGGTCGGTGTCCGTTGCATAGCTGTAACTTGGGTAGTCACTGGTATCAATATTGATGATGCCAACCTTTTCACCACCAGTTCCTTGGGTGATGGTGTAACTCTGTCCTAATTTAATTTGGACTGCATCGCCATAGGAAGGGATTGATACCACAGTATTGGCAGTAACGGTTGTGATCTTACCACTACGAGAAGCTTCGCCTGGGATCACACCATCGGATAGTAAGTGGGCGCTTGCATCGGTCATCATTGTGGACAGTGAGGACTGGCTCATAAAGCTATTATTTTGCAAAATTGTGGTTACAACACCACCTGCACCAACGCCACCTGCGTTAGGAGACGAGAAAATCGAACCATTAAGATTGCTCTGGGTGTAAAATTCAACCACATGTTCAATATTGTCACCATAAAGATCTTTATTAAAGACCTTTTGGTGGGTTGCATCAGAGTAAAGAGAAGGATAACTAAAGCCACTTGGATAAACCTTTAGGTCGAAGTCATAACCCAGTTTGACCGCTGATGTCCCTGGTGATTTTGGGTCTGGATACAATTTTCCGACATACGAAAAATAACCATGACTTAAATCGGATGCCACTAGAGAGTTACCATCTGCAAGACCGTTTGAAGTACTTTGATAGGAAAATCCAGTACGTGCAGCATGGTCTAGTGCGATGATAGGTCCGACAATGTGGGTTCCTTCGATTTCTTCCAAAGAAACTGCATTATAGTGTGCTAAAAAGTGATCCACTGAGTAGGATCCATTGTATTTAGAGTTATACGAGACATTTCCGAAGGTATCTGTTGTTGTTGCATTTGGTTTTAAATTCGAAACCGTTCCTACGCCAAAATCAACTACATCATTGGCTACAATTTCAATTGCCTCATGCTTTGTGAATGTGACCACGTCGGCACTATCTGCAACCCACACATTCATCTTGACACTATCGTATTCTTTCCATTTTAGTCCAGAGTCATCGGTAGCAAAAGAGGTGGCGATCCCCGAGATAGTGACTTTTGTGCTTAATGGAATTCCTGAAATGCGATAAATTTGACCATTATATGTAGAATTGACAACATAACCATTCTCTAATTCCACATCCCATTGGCGAGTGAATTGTCCACTTAGGGTTCCATTGGATCCATCGGCATTTCCGATGGTATAGGTGAAGTCCGCTCCAGGGTCTGTAATCGTAGTTCCTTTATAGTGGTATGCTGCGACAATCACATCATAAGAGCTTGCGGTTCCTGTGGTAGGGGTGGTAAATGTGAAGTCGCCGGTATCTGTTGCTGCACGAACTGGCATGGGCAATCCCGTAAGCAAAGTGGATAACACGAGGCATACGAGGGTAAATCTTGCAATGGACTTGATGTGTTTCATGAGGATTACTCCTTTCCTGTCTATAGTATACAAAATGGCTGATTTTTGTGACATTTTTTTGATCTTTTTTTCACCGTATTTTTAGAGAGAAGGATACACGATTATTGTAGCACAGAGATATCGTCGCTGTCAACCCCATACATTCCAATAATAAGACAAGTTTATCCAACATATACCAACTAAAGACATTAACTAAAACTACTTTCAGCGACTGCTTTTTATTGTTTATTTTTGCAGAAAATTTTCCTATCTTAGGGCACAAAACCCTCCCCCGAGAAGGGAAGGGTTTTGATGTCTATTTCAAGGTGGACTGTGTAAAGTCTTACCTATGATTTCAGGCTGAATTGCTCTAATAATTGGTTGAGTGCCACAGCTTGATCAGAGAGGTGCTGCGAAGTGGATGCACTCTCTTGCGAGGTGGAGGAGGTCACCTGAATAACTTGAGAAATGTTGTGCATGTTGCTTGTGATCTCTTCCACGTTGGTGGTTTGTTGTTCCATGGAATAGGCGATCATTTCAATTGTGTGGATTGCTTGCTCGACACTGCCTTCGATTTGCTCGAGGCTAGTCGCTGTATCCTTTGCCACTATGGTGCCCTTTTTCACGGCAGCTAAGGTGGCGCTAATTAAGGCGTCGGTCTCTTTCACGTTATCGGAAGAGCGATTGGCGAGGTTGCGCACCTCCTGTGCCACCACGGAAAATCCACGTCCTGCATCCCCTGCTCGTGCCGCCTCGACCGAGGCATTGAGGGCGAGGATATTTGTTTGGAAGGCGATATCCTCCAAAATTGTGATGATTTTTCCGATTTTTTCCGAGGAAGAGGAGATCTCTTGCATAGTATCGAGGAGTTCTTGCATATGCTGATTCCCCACTCGAATTTCGTCCTCTGTTTGTAGTGAGATGGTTTTTGCTTCCACTGCCTTTCCGGTTGACGAAGCCACCTGTTCCGAGATGAGGTCGAGTGCATCGCTGAGTTTTGTAGTGGAATCGGCCTGTGAGACCGCTCCCTCTGCAAGGGAGGTCGAGTTGTGGGAAACACGGTCGGCACCGGCTGTCACCTCACCTGAGGCTGCGCTGATTTTGGTGAGGGTTGAATTAAGGTTAGAAATGATTTTGGAGAACGAAGCGTGGAGTGGAGCGAAGTCCCCGATATAGACTTGGCTATTACGGTTTTCCACCGTGAAGTTGCCCTTTGCCACCTCTTCAAGGAGATAGCGCTCCTCTGCGATGAGGGCAGAGAGGGAGCTTACAATGGTATTGGTGGTGTGCGCCAGTCGTGCTGCTTCGTTTTTGCCCTCTACCACTGGGACAGGAGAGGTTAGATCCCCTTGAGCAAGCTGTGAAATGCGATCGATACACAGGTTGACAGGGTCGATAAATCCATGCATCGATTTTTTCAGATAGAGGATAAATAGAATTGCAACAGCCACCGATAGCCCTGTAGCAATGGCGATGATAGTGGGGATAGATCCTGTGAATTCAGTGGTTTCCACCGTGGTGACCAGTACCCAGTCCGAGACATTTGGCACAGGAGCATACCCCGCCACACGGTCGATGATGCCATCGGAAAAATTGCCATTTCCCACTTCCCCACGAGAGGCTTCGCTCTCGAGGGCGGCTTGTTCCGAGGTCTTTCCGAGGGCCACTGCTGTGTCGTTTTGTTGGAGCGCCCATGCTGAATTAGCACCGAGGATGAGCTTTCCAGCCGAGTTGATGACGTAGGTCTCCCCTGTTTCTCCAACAGAAGAGGCATCGGCTAGACTAAACATATAATCGTAGTCTGGGGTCATGTAGATGACGCCTAGTAATTGATCGTCCACAATGGCAGGGCGTGCCACGATGAAGTTGATGGATTCCTCGGATTTTATAGCTGTAGAGACATAGGTCTGCCCCTGCATGGCAGTGAGGAAAAAGGGCTCGTTTGCGACGCTATGCCCTGTGATATAATCGTAGCCATCAAGGTCGACAAAAGAGGTGAAACAGTAGTATTGTGCCATTTTTTCATGGAGGAGTTCCACCACTTCTGGTCCGTTTTCTGTAGGATCTTCAAAGACCGGGAATCGAACAATCTCGTCCATGGCCGTATTGAAAGTTCCCATCAGGGTTGCGAGGTTGGATGCCGAGGTGCTTAACTCTTGCGGAGCCGATGCC
>JAWXUK010000165.1:0-4652 GCA_044432785.1 Eubacteriales bacterium
ATAAATATCGTTTGCCGGTCTTCATGATCTGTTGTGAAAACGGAATTGCAAACGGTTCTGGACGAAATAATCTCGGGATCAATATGTTTGAGCTCCTTGAAAAGTCAGCCGACCTTCTGCTTAGTTATGGGGGACACCCTCAAGCCTCTGGCTTTACCCTGAAGGAAGAGAGATTAGAGGAACTTTACGAGAAGTTGAAGCACGAGATCGAGATACTTCCCCCTAATTTAGAGGAACCTACCATCGAGGTGGATGCTATCACCGATCTATCTCAGATCACTTGCCGATCCATTTCGACTTTGGATGCGCTGGAGCCCTCTGGTGTGGGGCATCCTCGACCCATTTTGCTTGCGCAGAATGTGACGGTTTTGCGTGTTTCTATGGTTGCCGAGGCAAAGCATCTCAAAATGAGGGTGCGACAAGGGCGATCTGAAATTGATGCCATCTACTTTTTTTATCGAGACACCATTCCTACGGTAGGAGACGTGGTTCACTTAGCTTTTTATCCACAGAACAACCATTTTCGTGGATCTGTGAGTGCGCAACTCCAATTGGTTGCGATTTTTCCGGTCTCGGCTTTTGATCACTTAGAAGAGCTCTTTGACAAATGGCAAGCGCATCGGGAGCTGACCTGCGAAGAGGCTGATATGCTCTGCCCTACGAGAGAGCAATTAACCAAGCTATATGACTATTTTCGTGCTGGTGAGGTAGACACCCTGCCCATACCAAAAACCGTCACTGGAGGGCGAATTCAGGCCCTCTGTAACCATGTTGAGCGTGTGCTCGAGATTCCTGGTGTGATGGTTCAGGTAGCTTTCGTCATTTTTAGTGATTTGAAGATGTTGGATCTACTGTGGGAAGAGAGTGGAGCCCAGATTTCCTTTCCCTTAGCACCCAAAGAAACCGATTTCACCCATAGTCACCTGTTGATGCAGTTGCACAACTGGTCGAGTAGAGCAAAGGAGGCATACTGATATGGAAGATTTGTTGCGAGAATATGAGGGGCTAAAGCAAAAAGTACAGGAATATTTCCCTGAAATGGACCAAGAACGACTTTATGACGCTATTCAGTTTGCTTATGTCCTACATGATGGACAGGTGCGTAAAGAAGGATCCCCCTATATCACCCATCCCATTGCTGTGGCTAGCATTGTTGCAGAGCTTGGTTTGGATGAAGATTCGGTCATTACAGCCCTCCTCCACGACTGTATTGAAGATACCTCTGCCACCCATGCTGATCTTTCCAAGCGATTTGGAAAGACCGTTGCTGATCTGGTGGAAGGTGTCACCAAATTAAGCAAAATGCACTACACCAACAAAGAAGAACTCCAAATGGAGAGTCTGCGCAAGATGTTTATGGCGATGGCAAAGGATATTCGGGTCATTTTGATTAAAATTTGCGATCGTCTCCACAATATGCGCACCATGCAATATATGACTCCGGCAAAACAACGGGAAAAATCTCTTGAAACTATGGAAATTTATGCCCCTATCGCCCATAGACTTGGTATGCAACGGCTGAAGTGGGAGCTGGAAGATCTCTCGTTACGTTATCTCGACCCCATCGGATATGCCGAGATCGAGCGAGATATGGAACAGAGATCGGGAATGCACAGCGAATTTTTGGATAACGTCCAAGCTAGACTGCAAGGTCGGATTCGGGAAGATAATATTCAGTGTACCGTCTATTGTCGTGTGAAACACACATACTCGATTTATCGGAAGATGTTTGGTCAAAATCGGACCATCGATGAGATATTCGACCTCTATGCAGTTCGAGTGATTGTGGACGATGTTTCTGAGTGTTATAACGTCTTAGGTTGTATTCACGATCTTTATAAGCCCGTTTTAGGACGGTTTAAGGACTATATCGGTACACCCAAACCCAACCTCTATCAATCGCTACACACAACCGTGATCGGTCGTGCCGGTATTCCTTTCGAAGTCCAAATTCGGACCTGGGGGATGCACCAAATGGCAGAATATGGTGTGGCTGCGCACTGGAAGTATAAACTAGGGATGACCAACAGTGCAAACGAAGAGATGAAACAGGACTTCAGTTGGGTGAAAAACCTACTAGAGAGTCAACAAGATGCCGACGCCGAGGAATTTCTCCACACCCTGAAGGTTGATATGTTTGCCGATGAGGTCTTTGTCTTTACGCCGGGAGGGGATGTAAAATCCCTTCCAGCTCGAGCCACCCCCATCGATTTTGGCTATTCCATTCATTCGGAAGTGGGAAATGCTATGGTGGGTGCCAAGGTCAATGGCCGTATGGTTGCATTTGATCATCAACTGGAAAATGGCGATGTGGTTGAAATCTTAACCTCTAAAACCTCGAAGGGACCCAATCGTGATTGGCTGCAAGTGGCTCGCAGTAATGAGGCTCGCAACAAGATTCGTCAGTGGTTTAAGAAAGAAAAACGGGGCGAGAATATCGTTACGGGGCGCTCCCTCTTGGAATCCGAGCTAAAATATAATCGCATCAGCCTACAAGACGTTACAAATGCTACCATTCTACCTCAAATCCTACACAAGTTGCGTGTGGGCACCTTAGACGACCTGTATGCTTCCATTGGATTTGGTGGCACAAATGCCTCTAAAACGGTGGCAAGAATGCGGGAAGAGTTAGCTCGTCTCGGAAAAACTCCCGAGCAAAAGCCTGTGGATGAAAAAACCGAGACCCTTATTCCCCATAGTAAAGTGGAAGTGACTACGGTCTCCCCCAATTCTAAGCGCACGTCTATTTCCGGTATCCTAGTTGACGGGATGGGGGACTGCCTCGTCAAATTTGCGAAGTGTTGCACCCCTGTACCCGGCGATCCCGTGGTGGGCTTTATCACAAGAGGATATGGGGTTTCGGTGCACCGAAAAGACTGCCCTAACGTCATTCAACGTGCTCAAGATGCTGGAGAGGCAGCTCGTTGGATCCCCATTGCTTGGTCGGATGAAAAACCATCGGTCTACCAATGTCTCCTCGAGCTATCTGGGAAAGATCGTGAGGGGCTGACCCTCGATATTGCTACAACACTCTCGGCTTGTAAAGTGCGTGTGATCAACCTAACGGTGCGCACCATGCCCGACGGCTATGCGATGGCGAAAATCGAGGCTGAGGTGAAGGATAAAAGTCAACTTGCTAATGTGGCGAACAAACTTGGTCAAATCAAGGGTGTTTATCATGTCAGTCGTGTGACAGGTCGATAGGGGGTGCTAGGATGCGTGCTGTAGTCACTCGTGTTTCCTCTGCCTCGGTAGAAATCGATGAAAAAATCGTGGGCGAGATCGGAGGGGGCTTTTTGGTGCTCCTCGGTGTCTCACCTTTCGACACTGATGATAGTTGCGATAAATTAGCTGATAAAATCTGCAATTTGCGTGTCTTTTCTGATGAAGACGGAAAAATGAATCGCAGCTTAGATCAAGTGAATGGAAGTCTTCTCATTATTTCCCAGTTCACCCTCTTTGCAGATACCAAAAGTCGTCGCCCTGGATTTACAGGAGCAGGCAAACCCGATATCGCAATCCCCCTCTACGAGAGATTCCTCGCACACTGCAAAGGACGAGGGTTTGACGTGCAATGTGGAGAGTTTGGAGCTGATATGAAGGTCGCTTCGGTCAATGACGGCCCAGTGACCATCTTATTTGATACAGAGCAGAGCTAATTTTGCTCGATCACGTTTTACTTTGTTAATCTTGGGCATCGCCCATTTTGAAAGGATAGATATTATGAACGTAACCACGAAACCTGTTGGCAGTTACCAAGCAAACTGCTATTTCCTCCAAGAAGGAGATCATCTTGCCCTGATCGATCCCGGTTCAGATGCAAAATTCATCATTCAATCTGTGAAGGATACCAACGCAACCCTTGAGTATATTCTGCTCACCCATGGTCATTTCGACCATACGGGAGCCGTTGAAGAGGTCAAGGCAGCTTTTCCTGAGGCAAAACTATATGTCCACAAAGAGGACTCAGAGGGGGTTGGCAGTCAAATGATCTCTACGGCTGGTCTTGCTGAAGGATTTTTATCCGAAGGGGAGTCCTTTGATCTGGGTGGTGTTGCGATCAAAGTGATCACCACTCCTGGCCATTCTAAAGGTTCGGTTTGTTTTCTGGCAGAAGACAGTCTATTCACAGGGGATACACTTTTCTTCGGTTCCATGGGGCGTACCGATCTTTCTGGGGGAAGTTATCCTGAAATTATGAAGTCTCTTCGTAAAATCTCGGAGCTAGAGGGGGACTTTACGGTTTATCCTGGGCATGATCGCAGCTCTACCCTCAATCACGAGCGCAAACTAAACCCCTATGTTCAAGAGGCGATGAACGGATAGTGAAGTTCCACCTACAAGGTCACTCCCATCTATTTGGAGTGGAACAACTATTAACCGCCCTACTCCCCACAGAAAAGCACCATATTTCCGAGGGAATCCCCACAGGGGATCACTATTTAATCAGTCAATTAGAGTTAAACGAGGGGGAGGCTGTGGCAACTGCCACCCTCCTCTTTCATGGTAAGAAATACGAAGCAACCCAAAGTGGCGCTGTGACCCCTGAAACCTTGATCCCAAAACAGCAGTATTTCATTAAAGAATCGGTTTACCAGTGTATGATTGCTGCCACAGGGCTCGCCCCCCCTTGGGGAACGTGAGTGGTGTGC
>JAWXUK010000166.1:0-4650 GCA_044432785.1 Eubacteriales bacterium
AACAAAATCAAGCATGGTCTATCGATATCACTTACATCAAAATGGACAAATCTCACCAATATTTGACCGCTATCGTGGACTGGCACAGTCGCTACATTGTGGGCTGGAATTTGTCCGAAACCCTTGACACTTCTTCCGTGATGCAAGCCGTCAAAGAAGCAGTGGAA
This sequence comes from Eubacteriales bacterium, assembly GCA_044432785.1. Classification (GTDB taxonomy): domain Bacteria; phylum Bacillota; class Clostridia; order Oscillospirales; family Oscillospiraceae; genus JAWXUK01. The sequence continues at coordinate 168 of JAWXUK010000166.1, forward strand.
ACTCACGGAAAACCCGAAATTCTTAACTCTGACCAGGGGTGTCAATTCACTAGTAATGAGTATAAAAATATGCTAAAAGACCTTGAAATCACCCAAAGCATGGACGGAAAAGCTCGCTGGGCGGATAATATTATGATAGAACGGTGGTTTCGTAGCCTGAAAGTGGAAAATATCTACACGAACGAATACCTTACACCTCGCAGTTTGCGACAAGGAATTTCAGCTTACATCGAGCAGTATAACACGGTGCGACCTCACGAGGCGCTGGGGTACAAAACCCCTGCACGGGTGTTTTTCGATGAAGCTGAAGGGTTAGAAACGGCTTGTTGAGGATAGACAGATCAGGGAAGGTGGAAGTGGTTTTATAACAAAAAGGAAGAATTTACCTCAGGAAAGTGCACGATGATTTTTTAGGAAATGGTCTTGACAAAGGGACCAGTATAGAACGAGGGAGGGGATTTTGGTTGACAGGAGCAAAGTGGGACGGCACAAACGAATCGCTTTTTTACGAATGACATCACTAATTTCGATAAATAATAATCCTCCTCACAGCCATAATAGTGACTATGAGCCAAATAACACCGGCACTCAAATGAGGATTCCTTTCCTCACTAAGGGTTTTCTCTAATGTGGAACCTGATTTCACTAATCTATAAATTTCAGGGTCCTTAGTAGAGGTATAAAGTATATATGGCTTTTCAATTTGCATAGAAACTGCACTTTTTGCCGCTATGGAATCCTCCGCTTTCTCATAAGTGAAATAATTTTCTGCACCATATTTGACATAATACTTCGAACTAATGTGGTAACGTCGTGAAGTGGTAGATTTCCGTACTGCTTCCACTGGGAGTAAAAGCATTGTTCCTTGCTCTTCTAAGTACTTGGTTGTGGGGATGGAATAGAGTGAAATACATTCAATCACAAGCAACACCAGAGCAACTAAACCATAGAACCAAGCGTCAACTTTTAGATTGCTTTTTTCAATAATATTCATAAGATACTCCTTTGGAGGTATTTTCGAGCGATGAATACCAAAATTTTAATTATAAAAATTCACCTTCTAAGTATACCATGTGGTACAATTTCAGTCAAGGAAACGAACTTCATGTTTTGATTGTGATTTTCCTTTGAGTTTTAATATTTTGATGAGATGTTGGCTAGTTGGGAGGGATTCGTTATTTTTGCTGGTTGTGGCGGTATTACTATTTAGAACTGCATAAAAAGTGCGTCCACTTCATAAATGGACGCACTCAGCCTCTCAAAAAAGGTCCAGAAAATCGACAGGTTTACTGGCCCTTTTTTAGTTTTATGCACGATATATGGGTTATCTCCTATTTTTATGCGACATCAAATGCGAAAACGAGGGTGGTGATGCGATACATAAAATCATATTGCTGATAGGTTGGGAATGCTTGGTCGATGGAATAGGATTTGTATTCTGGAATATATGTCACAGGAACCTCTTCGATAATGGGTGGGAGATAGGTTGGGGATGCCGAGTCAAGGAGGGTTTGGAGCACTTCCACGAGGTAGGAGTTTCGTGTTTCTGGGGAGACCCCCTGCTCGGCAGTGTGGGTTTCCCATAATTTATCTAGGGTTTCACGATCGAGGTCGTGGAGGAAGTCGAGAGGGTGAATCTCAAAGTGTACCACACCTTGGTAGCCCTTGATTTGAAGCTCTTCATTTTCTATGCGATCGGTCAGTTGCTCGCCCCCTACCACTGAGAATTTGAGGAGTGAGAGGTAGCTCTCCATCAGTTCTTGGGATAAATCATATACTTGCTCGGATAAGTCGTAACTTCTTAGCTCCTCCATCAATTTTTCTCGATCCTCTGCTGTCCCTTCTGGGGCGAGTGAGCCAATATATTGGGCTTTTTCCGATTCCGGGAGGAGAGTATCTTGGAGGAGTAGTGTGTGTAACGAGGAGATGGGGGTGACGTTGACCGAACCGTCGCTGACCATTTTTTGATATTCTTCTGATGTTTCGTGCTTGTAATGGGTGGAAATCGCCCCTAAGACGTAGATTTCTGCCTCGGTTTGATGGTATTGGTTCTCTAAAAATCCGAATAGTCCGACCCCTACGATGGTAACGAGGACGAGGGTGCTTGCGATGATGGTGGTTTTTTTCATATGGGGACTCCTTGGCTTAGATTAGTTGCCATCAAAGGCGAAAACGAGGTTAGTAATATGATACGAAAAATCATAGTCCTGATAGCTTGGGAATATTTCTTGGAGAAAATAGGCATTGGAATCTATACTAAATACGACGGGAAGTTCTGCGCTGATGGGTGGAAGATAAGGTGGTGGTGGCGAGTCGAGGAGGGTTTGTAGCACTTCCACGAGGTAAGAGTTTCGTGTTTCTGGGGAGACCCCCTGCTCGGCAGTGTGGGTTTCCCATAACTGATCAAGGGTTTCACGATTGAGGTCGTGGAGGAAGTCGAGAGGGTGAATCTCAAAGTGAACCACACCTTGATAACCTGAGAATTGGAAGTTCTCGCTTTTGGTGAGACCTGTGAGTTTTTCTCCCCCTGTCACCGAGAATTTGAGATGTGGGTAGAGCTGATACACCAGTTTTAGCGCTAAATCATGCACTTGGTCGGAAAATTCGTATTGATCGAGTTCCTCGAATAGTTTGTCCCTCTCTTCGGTTGTGCTTCCGGGTTCGAGATAGTCCATATATTGGGCTTTTTCCGATTCAGGGAGGAGGGCGTCTCGTAACAGCATGATGGGTAGTGCAGGGGTGGGTGGGATGTTTATTGAGCCGTCATCCACGATTTTTTGATATTCTTCCGAGGTTTCTTGATTATAATGGGAGGAAATTGCCCCGAACGCATAGGCTTCTGCCTTGGCTTGGTCGTATCGTCTATATCTAGGTCCGACCAAATAAACTCCTAGGATGGTGAGCAAGAGAAGGGTGCTTGCAATAATGGTAGTTTTTTTCATGTGGTCACTCCTTATTTCTGATTACTTGCCATCAAAGGCGAAAACAAGGGGTGTAAGGGTATAACTCAAGTCGTATCTTTGGTAGGTGGGATCTATTTGATAGAGATAATAATCCCCGTAAATCATGTGATACATCACTGGAATCTCTTCCATGATGGGTGGGAGATAGGGGGGTATTTCGGGGTCTGCGAGGAGGAGTTCGAGCACTTCGACGAGGTAGGAGTTTCGTGTTTCTGGAGAGACCCCCTGCTCGGCGGTGTGGGTTTCCCATAGTGCATCGAGGGTGTCTCGGGAAATGGAATGGAGGGGGTCGATGGGGTGAATTTCGAGGAGTGCAACACCTTGATAGCCTACGAACTGCGTCTCTTCATTTTTGATGAGACCTTTTTGTTTTTCCCCCCCTGTGACCGAAAATTTGGCAAGTGGAAGGTATCCATTCATCAATTCCGTCGCTAAATCATCCACTTCGTCGGAAAATTCATAAGCATGAGAGACTTCGATATATGCATCAATATAGGTCATTTCCTCTGGGGTTCCTCGATATTTCTGGTAAGGATTTCGCTGATCTTCTGGTAGGATTTCTTGGATGACGAGGGCGCTGTGTGCGAAGGTGATACGAGCTAATCCCCCTGGATTTTTGAATGTTTTGTTAAATTCGTCGCTTGGTTCCTGTCTATAAAAATAGGATATTTCCCCTTGAGCGTAGATTTCAGCCTTGTTTTGGCTGTATTGGGTTCTAAGAAAGACCATGACTGCGATGGAAACGAGGATAAGGCTACTTGCGATGATGGTGGTTTTTTTCATGTGGTGACTCCTTATTCGTTGATGGGTATGAGGACAGTGACCGAGAAATTTTGACTGCCATATTCATAGTGAAATTCGCCGTGATATTTTTCTACCGTCTGTTTGACGCTGGGAACCCCTAAGCCGTGACCTGTGGAAAATCCCTTGGTGGTGCGCAGGTTTCCGTCCTCGATTTTGAGGGTTCCGTTGAAGGTGTTGTCCATCAAAATCATGAGATTATCGAAGCGAGAGGTGATGGTGATGGATAGGGTGCGCTCCCCTTGGACTTGGTCGAGTGCTGTGAGGGCATTATCTAACAAATTTCCGAGAATGATGGTCAAATCGTAGGCGAGGAGGGGAAGTTCTGGTGGTAATGTGAGGTTTAGGATGATATTTAAGTCGGTGTTGCTATGGTCACGCAGTTTATAGTTGATGATGCTATCCACAACAAAGTGGTTTGTCTGTGCGCAGGTGTCGTCCCCCTCGATTTCATCGAGGATATGCTGTGTATAGTGAGCGATTTCCTCGGTTTTCCCCTCTTTTTGGAGTGCCATGAGGGTGAGAATTTGATTTTTCATGTCGTGCTTGAGGGTGGCGATGGTGAGCATGGATTGTTCAATCAATTCCTTTTGGTTGGCAAAGGCGATCTCTTGCTCTCGTTTGAGCTTGTTTTGGCTGTGACTTACCACGAATTGAGTGGCGAGGGTATCGAGAAGGAGGAGCAGTCCGAAAAAGAGGGTGGTGAGGTAGAGTCGGGT
>JAWXUK010000167.1:0-4650 GCA_044432785.1 Eubacteriales bacterium
TTGAAATATTTGATCCCTGTGTCAGCCATGACTTGGTGGAGATTGAGTGCGCCACCGTTTGCGTAGCGTGGGTCGGTCACCCATGCGCCCATATCGGCGAAGGGAGCAAAGACGCCATCCTCCCACACAATCCCCTCCCCTACTCCGAAGTCGAGGTTGTCCACCTTAAGATTGTTTTGCTCGGGTGGGGTGGTATCGGGGGTTGTGGTGGTGGAAGGGGGGGTGGTTTGGTCGGGGTTTTCGGCAGGAGGTTTCGTGTTCCAATAGACAAGGGAACCCGAGAGTAGCGCTGTGATGATGATTGTTGTGATGGTTTTCATGGGTCCCCTCCTTAATATAATTTCAGTCGTCCTCTATTATATCACATTTTTTTCATTTTGACCAGAAAAAATTTGTGAAAAATTTGTAAATTTCTCCCTATTGCATGTGGGGCTCATCCTCCTTGTCCTTTTTCCTGAAATGATTGTATCGCATAAAAAAATCCTGCTATTTCTTCTCAATAGCAGGATTTTTGTTGTGTTTTAAAAACTGGGTTGCACGGGCTCATGGTTGACCGAAACGGGATTACTAATCACGAAACCTTCGGCACTCCAAAGAACACCGACCGGAACCTCGAATTCATTCCATTGCTCCACGGTTCCATCGTAGAAAATATCACGGAGCGCCGTGGCTCCCACGAATGCCCAATAGCCAATTTTATCCACCGATTCTGGGATGGTGATGGTGGTGAGCACGGTATTATTGTAAAATGCGAAGGCGCTGATGGTGGTGACACCACTTAAAACGGTGTAATCTGTTGCTGTTTTGCCAAGTGGGTAGGTGTGGAGGAGGGTGCGATCCTTGGTATAGAGCACCCCATCCACCGAACAATAGTCCCCGTTACTAATCTCCACCACGATGTTTTGGAGGGAGGTACAACCGAGGAAGGAACTCGTCGAAATGGAGGTTACATTGGTTGGAATGGCCATCTCTGATAGAGAGGTGCAATGGGCAAACCCATGCTCTTTTATGGAGGTTACACTTTGTGGCAGAGCGATAGAGGTGAGGTTGTGGCAGTATGCAAAGGCTGCGTTGCCGATGGTGGTAATGGTGACCGGAAGGGTGACCGATGGAAGGGAGGTACATCCTTGGAAGGTGCGAGGCTGGATGGTGTCCACTCCTGTAGAGAGTGTGACCGAGGTGAGGGAGGTGCAATTTTGAAAGACTGCGCTTCCCATTTGATCCACACTACTTGGAATGACAACCGAGAGGAGGGAGGTGCATCCACGAAAGGTTTCCCATCCGATGTAGGTTAAGGTGTTGGGGAGGGTGATTGCAGTGAGGGAGGTGCAATCCTCGAAGGCAGAGGTGCCAAGCATGGTTGTGCCATTGGGAATCGCCATGGTAACGAGGGAGGTACATCCTGCGAAAGCCTTGGTACCAATGAAGTCTAACTCCTCTGGAAGGGAGACCGTTTGAAGGGCGACACAGGATTGGAATGCGCTTTTCTCAATGCTAAGCACCCCTTCTGGAATTTCGATGGAGGTAAGTGTCTCGTTTTGGTAGAATGCAAGCTGTCCGATTTCGACAACCTCGATCCCCTCGATGGTTTCGGGGATTTCCACCACTGTATCCGTCCCTGTGTAGGCGATGATTCTGCCGTTTGCAAATTCAAAATGACTCTCGGGAGAGGCTGCAAACGTGGTGGTGCTCATCATCCCAATCATCGAGAGGATTACGAGCAGTTTTGTCGTGATTTTATTCATTGTATTTCTCCTTCGCTTTGTTGTTTTCACTCTATATGATAGCATTTATTTCCTATTTTGTCAATCTCTATCCCAATTTATAGACCCCGTTGTTGAGTACCACTGCCACTTCGATGCTCGTGGTAGAAAGGGGGGAGAGGGTCGAGCCACTGGTGCCACTCATTAAGCCGTTGTTTGTCAAAATGCCCACGGCTCCCCTCGCCCAAGTGGAGACCGTTGCACCATCGGAAAATCCACTGATGCTGGTGTTCTTGCTTACGAGGGTTTTTCCGGTCGCCCCTTCGAGGTGCAAAATGGCTTTGTAGGTCATAAGGGCGATCTGCTCTCTTGTGGCTTCGCCGTCTGGGGTGAAGGTCCCCTCTCCACTCCCTGAGATGATGCCGGCTGCGTAGGCTTTTAGGATGGAGGTATCCGAAGTGTCGGTGAAGGTGGCGCTGTCGGCTGCTTCAAGGGCTGAGCCTGTGTAGGTTTCCACCATGTGAACCAATAGTTGCGCAATTTGACTGCGTTTGATTGCCACGGTGTAGTCGCTACCCAAAGAATCCACAAGCAACCCGTATTCCATGGCTGTCAACAGATTTCCCGTTGCCCAATCCGAGTGCTTCGGAAGGGAGACCACTTCTTCTTCCACGTCGTCGGTGCAGTTGATGGTGGCACCGATGAGGGTGGTATTTCCAAAGCTGTAGGTGGTGATGCTGTTCCACTCGCTTCGGGTGCCATCAAAGTTGACTTCGGTGAGGGAGGTGCAATCTTTAAAGGCATAGTGGCGAATGGTTTTCACGGTATTTGGTATATTGATGGTGGTGAGTGAGGTGCAACCGTCGAAGGCATTATCCTCGATGGTGATGAGCCCTGTTGGAACGGTGATGCTTTTGAGGGAGCTACACCCTGCAAAGGCATTCTCTCCCATCGTTTTCAATGTCTCTGGTAGGGTTAAGGTGGTGAGTGCTCGGCATCCACTAAAGGCATCCTCACCGAGGGATTTGAGGGTGGATGGTAGGGTGACCGTTTTGAGGGAGGTGCATCCACTAAAGGCATCATCCCCTATCGAGGTCACCCCTTCGGGAACCGTGATAGAGGTGAGGGAGGTGCAATCTTTAAATGCCCAGTTTCCAATGGATGTAAGGGTGGAAGGCAGGGTGACCGTAACTAGTGATTTGCACTCACGGAAGGCAAAACTTCCCACAGTGACCACCCCATCTGGAATGGTGACCGATAGAATGCTGTCGCTTTTGGCAAATGCCCAACTGCCGATTTCCGTGACCGGTGTCTCCCCTATCACGTTGGGTAGGGTGATCCTTCCTCCATCCCCTTTATAGTCTGTGATGGTGCCGTTTGTGAAGGTGTAGTCCGAGGCGAAGGCTGTGGGGATCATGATGGATAGCATGGCTAGTAGAATGATGGCTCGTTTCATGGTGTTCCTCCTGATGTTGTATTTTCTTAATCATACTATACTTTTGTGAAATGTCAAGGGATTTGAGCAAAAAAAACAGCTCAACTTCTGACGAAATTGTCGCTGTTTTTTCTCAAGAGGTTTTTTTGTCTCCTTGAAAGGAAACTACATCCCCATCTTGAAGAAATTATTATCGTTGATTAGATTTGTGATGGAATAGAGCACCAAAACTTGGTCGAGGGGGTACATTTGTAAATAGGTAGAGACCCCTGCGTTGAAGTATCGAAGATCTAAGAGGTGGATTTCCGAGAAATTCTCGGTGAGGAAGGGAGCGAGGCTATCTGCGTAAGAATCTCGGATCACTAGGATCGAGGGGGCATCCACGTTCTCGGTTTTGATGATGCACTGTGGCTGGTTTCCTCCGAGGAAGAAGGAATATTGATCCTTTTCCGAGAGATAGGGCTCGACGTAGAGGGTTCCCTCTTCGGGGGTGCCTTTGAAGTTAGTGGTGACCTCAATGCCATCTTCGGGGACGTAGGTTGTGATGGTGTCGGGGGTTGCCCATCGCACCCCTGAGGTGGAGAAAATGGTGCCGTTGAAGTTTGTGCTCACCACGTTGGGGGTGTAGGAGTCTAGGGGAGGCGCCTTCAGTCCCATGCCCTGTGCGATGGCTGTGTAGCCGTGGTAGGCACCTAAAGATGTCCAGTGGTGGTCGGTACGATAATAGATCTCTTGGTCGGCTTGCGCTGTGAGAGTTTCGAGGAGAGGGAGAGTGGTAAGGTCGTCATTTAGGTTTGCGTAGAAGTGGTTGATGATCTCCTCCTCGTCTGCTGTGGTGGCTTGATTTGGAAGGCGATCCTGCCAAATTTCTGCCGAGGTTGGGATGATACCGACGTAGATGGGGAGGTCGATCTTCTCGGTGAGGGTGTTGACGTAATTTGCTTTTTCCTCGATTTCGGTGGGGTCGGGGGTGTTGACACGGTTGATGAGGGTATCTTCACTTGCGAAAAAGACGTCGTTATTCTCTTTTTTCCCGAGGAGCCATTCTGTGTTGGTTTTGAGTGCCACCCACATATCTCGCCCCACAAACTGGTCGTTGACATAGGTTTCGAACTTTGTCATAAACGAGCCATCCATGATGGTTTCGGTGGTGAGTTCTGGCATTTGCGCCAGTTGTCGGTTTTCGTTGTGTGACTTGATTTGGTCGGGCGTGATGAGGTTGAGCGCCATGATCCCCCCTAGAAATCCACAAAAGAGGATTGTCAAACCGATGCTATATTGTTGTTTTGTCATAGAATCACTCCTTAAAAACGGAAATAGAGGAAGGGGTTATAGGTGGCATCCACGAGGTAGGCTGTGGTGATCACAAGTCCTGCGAGGATCAACACTGGGGTGAGCACCATGGCTGTTTTTTCGGGGAGTTTTTTGTATTGCTTGGCGCACAAGGGGGTGGAGGCGATGGTGCAAAGGATCAGAACTAATCCATAATTTGAGAGGTTATATTGCGCCACC
>JAWXUK010000168.1:0-4593 GCA_044432785.1 Eubacteriales bacterium
TGAAATATGTGTTTCATACCATTGCCCCTGTCCCCTCTTGCATTTCATCCATTCGGATGACATATCGGATGGTGGTGGCTGTGCGACTGACCGAATCTACGCTGAGGTTTTGCCACAGTACCACCCCGCCAATTGCTAGAGCGAGTAGGATGACGATGGTATCGAAGAGGTTGAGTCGGAAGGTTCTTTTTTGTTCCATGTTAGTTTCCTTTCAAGAGATCGTGGTAGACCCTTTGGGTGTTTTTCACGAAGATCTCTGCCGTAAATTCTGCGTTGTATTTCTCGAGCGCTCGGTTTCCCATTTGGATGCGCTTCTCTGGGTTTTGGATGAGGGTTTCCATTGCTGTGGCCAGTGCCATATGATCTCGGCTTGGGAAGATGAGTCCATTTTGGTCGATAAGATAGGGGTTTCCTCCGAAATCGCTGACGATGGACGGGATCGAGAGGGACATTCCTTCGAGAAGTGCCATGCTTGTGGCTTCGGTGCCATAGGAGGTATTGAGCTGGACATCCACGAGAGAGAGAAGATCTGGCACATCCTTGCGAAAGCCGAGGAGGCTGACATATTTGGTGAGGTTTCTGCGCTGAATCTCGTCTCGGAGATCGGCTTCGCACTCCCCTGCCCCTGCGATGAGTAGGTGTGCCTGTCCCCCCCTAGATTGGAGCTCCTCCATCGCTTGGAGGAGGAGGCTGTGCCCCTTATAAGGCTCGAGCCGTGCGAAGATACCGAATACCGTTGTGTTAGGTGGGATATTGAGGGTCTTTTTAAGGGCTTCGGTTTGCTCGGTTGAGGATTTTGTGAGAGGTGCCACTCCATTCATCACGATGGTGATGCGATCCTTTGGGACACCTGATTCGATGAGGTTTTGCGCTGCTGCCGGACTGACTGCGATGATGGCATCGGAATAGTGGAGATTGAGCGCCCCATTGAACCATCGGACCGGTGGGATCTTCATTTTCGGTGAGGTCGGAAAGACCGAATGTCTTGTGAATACCACTGGGATTCCGACCCGTTTGGCTGCAATGCGCCCCGATAGTGCGCCGTGGGTATGGACGAGGTCGGGTGGATGGGATTTTAGGAGATCTGTGATTGTCTTGACGTCGTTACGATGGTAGGAGCGATTTTGTAACCCGTCGATCTCATATACCTCGCAATCGAAGGGGGCGAGTTCGGGCATGAGAGCGCTTCCTTTGGGGAGAGCGATGGCTGTGCGATAGGTTTTGTTATCGTTGTGGGTGAGGTAGTTTGTGAGCACCCTGCCTGCCCCTCCGATATTGCTATCGCTGATGATGTTGAGTACCGTTTTCATGGGGTCTCCCCCTGTGGGAGGGTGTCACGACGGATTGCAAGCCCTCCTAATCCTACCACCACCCAAAATGCGAGCATGACTCGGTAGTTATAGAAAGAGTAATCGGTCATTGCCTGTACCATGAATCCCACGATACCCGAGCACGTGGCGCACTGGAATAGCCTTGTTTGGAAGGTGCCCCCCTTGGAGATGGCGATGAAGTGTCCCCTAAAGTAATGGATGAGCATGAGGCAGAAAACTAGGAGGAGAACCACCCCTCCGTCACACAGAATTTGGAGGAAGAGATTGTGACTGTGTGGGGCTTCTATGGCGTTATAGCTATAGACGGGGTAGACCAGATTGAAGGCTGCTTCCCCTGCCCCTACTCCACTAAGCCAGTAATCTGCGAGCATGGCGAGTGTTCCCATCCAGATATAGACACGGTAAGAAGTGGAGTCGTCGCCGAGGTCTCCGATGCTTGTGAAGCGCTCGATAACGGTTTGGGGGAGGACGAAATAGAGCGCAATCAGTGCTGGTGGGATGAGAGCGATGAGCTTTGGGCTTAAGAGGATGAAGAAGACGGCTCCTGCGAAGAGGAGTCCGAGCCATGCACCTCGAGAAAAGGTTAATATCATGCAGATACAGAGGATAGCGCAACAGAGAAACCAGACGATCCTCTCTTCCCAGTTGGTTGCTGAGAGTAGGCACGCACCTGCGAGAGGGATGGCGAGGATGAAGAACTGTCCGAGCATATTGGGGTTATCCATGGTGGATGCCACTCGGAAACTGATGGAGGAGAACATCTCGCTATCCACCCATGCCGAGGATTGGTATCCTGTACGGAAGAGATATTGATAGATCCCATAGAGGGCGACCACGGTTGCGGCGAGCACGAACGCTTGGATGAGACGGTCGAATGTTTTTTGCGTGGTGATGGAGTTTTGCACTCCCACGGCAAAGAGGACGAAGAAGGCTGTGACCCCTCCCACCATGAGGCTTTGGGCTGGGGTGGTGGAGAAAAAGGTTGTGACCAAATAGAGGATGGCATAGAAGATGATATATCGATTCATGGGGGCGAAGACCGGTTCTTTCTCCTTTTTTCGGATGAAATCCACCATCAGTGCTGTGAGCCCTGCGAAAATGGTAGCGAGGAGGAGCATGGTTGGGAGAAATCCTACCGATACCACCACCACAAAACACCACAATGCCGGATTGGCGAGCTGACTTGTTCCGAGGATTTTTTCGAGCTTGAGCGAGCCATACAGTGCTGTGAATCCCTTGCGTATCCACTGCCACAGCGAGAATGCGACACTGCTTCGACCGATTTTATCCTCCCATGGTTGGGGGGTTAAAAAGGCAGTGATCACCTTGCTCTCCTTCCACTGTTTGGCGAAATAGTTGCAGATATGGAGGTACCATCCTCCGACGATGCTTGCCTTTAAGATTTTATCCATTGTGGTCTCCTTCTTGTGTGAGATGAGGTTAGTTCGAGGGCTTGAGCCATCGGAGGAGGGTTGTTATTTCCTCGAGCTTGAGCAATAGCGTGAGAATCCCATAGGTGATTGCGCCTACCATTGCTGTGAGGAGGAGCGAGAGCAGTGCGCCGTATGGTTGGGTGAGCTGTTGTGTTATCATTGCGAGCCCCCCCATGAGCCCAGAAGAGATCAGCATTTTGAACAGATCGTTGGTGAGCTTTGGGGTGAGGATGGTGCCACCTTGTTTTTGGAAGATGACCACGAGGAGTATGGCATAGAGGGTGGAAGAGGCTGTGGAGGCTATTGCGAGTCCCTGTACTCCGTATGGAGCGAGGAGCGTAATGCTTAGGATGAGGTTTACCACGATTGAGGTGATCCCTGCGTAGAGTGGGCTTTTGCCGTCCCCTTTGGCGAAACAGGCTCGACTGACTACATTTTGCACCCCATATCCTGCCATACCGAAGGAGATCCATTGGAGAGCCTGAGCTGTGATCTGGATGGAGAACTGGTCGAACTCTCCCCCTCCGTATACGAGGGTGATGAGTGGGGTGGCTACCACGGCTAGTCCTACCGACATGGGGAGCATGAAGAAGAGCGAGACGTGGAGGGTGGATTGGAGGGTATGGTCGAAGGATTGGGTGTCCCCTTGGGCTGTGAGGGTGGCGAGTTTAGGGAAGATGACATTTGTGATGGAAAGGATGAATACCCCTGCGAGAATGAGGTAGAGGTTTGTGGCGATTTCAATTGCCGAGACCCCTGCTCCGTCGTGGAGATGGGAGGCGAAACTTGCATTGATGGTGAGGTTTATGGGCTGTACCCATGTGGAGACCATGACAGGTCCCATCAGTGTGAATACCTGACCCATTCCCTCGGTTTTGAGGGAGAACGAGGGGGTATATCGGAAGTGGACGGCACGGAGAGAAGGGATTTGGATGAGGCTTTGTGCGAGCCATCCGACGAGGTATGCTATGGCGAGTCCGTAGATGCCGTAGATATGGTCGAGCCCGTAGAAATATACGATGATGATTCCGTTTGAGATGGCACTGATGAGGGCTGGGATGATGAAGCGATCCCTGCCTTGGAGGATACCGACAAAGGAGAAGGCGAGCCCTGTGAGGAATACCGTTGGTAAGAGGAGACGGGTGAGGGAGGTGGCGAGGGTGCGTGTCTCCTCGTCGTAGCCCGAGGCGAAGAGGGTGACGAGTGGTTCTGGGAAGGCGATGCCGATGAGGGTGAGTGCGAAGGTGAGGAGTGCGATGATGGAGAGGAAGTTTGAGGCGAATTTGTTTGCCCCCTCCTCCCCTTCCTTTTGGGTGTATTGGGCGAACACCGGAATGAAGCAGGCTGCCACGGCAGCTGCGAAAATGGCATCGAAAAAGACCCTTGGGATACGGCTTGCCGTATAGAATGCGTTTGCCTCCATTCCTGTGCCGTAGTGGATGGCGAGTAATCGGTCTCGCCATAGTCCTAAGAGCTTTCCGAAGAGGGTGATTACCATGATGGACGAGATGGTGGAAACTGCTGATTTTTTCTCTTGTGCCATGTTCATCCCTCCTCTTTTTTGCAACCCTTTTATTGTACACTATTTTAACAAATTTTACAAGTCTATCAAAGAAATTTTCTATCGAATTATGGGGTTTTTTCCTGTTTCTACCATTGAAAAGAGGTTTGGCTTGTGGTATAATAGGTTTGTTATTCACTTTTTCTATTCCACTTACCAAAGGAGTTTACTTATGTCTACATTCTCGCTCTCTCGGCGCCTGTTTTCTGCATCTGTTGCGCTCTCGATGATGGTTTCCCTTCTTCCCATTTCGAGTGCGAATATTGGG
>JAWXUK010000169.1:0-4587 GCA_044432785.1 Eubacteriales bacterium
TCTTTGGGATGGGCCCTGATTGTCCCTCTGCTCGCTGGATTTTCTGCGTGGCTGATGTGTACGGTGCAAAATCGTGCCAATGTCCTCCAATCCGAGCAGAGCAAAACGGCGCAATGGACCTCACTTTTGCTCTCGGTGGGGTTGTCCCTTTATTTGGGACTTTTCGTCCCCATTGGGGTGGGTGTGTACTGGATTTTCGGAAATTTTTATGCTATTTTGCAACTATCCCTCCTCAATCTGGTGATTTCTCCAAAAAAAGAGGTGGACTTCGCCGATTTAGAGGATAGCCGTGCCGAGCTCCTCGCCCTGCAACAAATCGGTGGACCCAAGAAAAAATGGTTTCAGAAAGACCAGAACGACAGACGAGAAAAAGCAGATTATAAGCGATTTTTCTCCATCGCAAACAAAAAATTGGTCTTTTATTCCGAGCGCAGTGGCTATTATAAATATTTCAAGACCACAATCGAGTCCCTACTGCTCAAATCCAACATCACCATCCACTATATCACAAGCGACCCTGACGACGCCATTTTCGACTTGGCCACCACTCATCCCCAGATCAAGCCCTATTATATCGGGGAAAAAAAGCTCATATTTTTGATGATGAAAATGGATGCTGATGTGGTGGTGACCACCCTACCCGACCTCAATCAGTTCCATCTCAAGCGAAGCTATGTGCGAGATGACGTACACTATGTCTATCTGCCACACGATATGCTTAGCACCACGATGACATTTTTGAAGGGTGCTTTTGATTATTATGATGCCATTATGTGTGTCGGACAACACCAAATCAACGAACTTCGTGAATCCGAGTCCATCTATCATCTCCCTGAAAAAGCCCTCATCCCCTACGGATATGGACTGCTCGAAGGCTTGCTTGAAACCTATCAAAACAACCATGTCCCCCACGATGGTCCTCCTAAAATATTGATCGCACCCTCGTGGCAGTTCGATAATATTTTCGATAGCTGTTTGGATGAGCTCATCGAAAGTCTGATGGAAGAGGATTATCAGCTCATTCTGCGCCCACATCCCGAATATTGCAAGCGATTTGGCGCTAAAATGGCTCGCATTGTCGAAAAATATCCCAAAGAGCGCTATCCTCAGATTGAAATTGAGCTCGACTTTTCCAGTAACCACTCCATTTACAGCTCGGATTTGTTGATCACAGATTGGTCGAAAATTGCCTATGAATTCTCTTTTTGCACCTTGAAACCCAGTTTATTCATCAATACCAAGCCAAAAATACTCAACGTGGACCATGAAAGGTACACCAATATCTCTACCGAGATCACGTTGCGAGATAAAGTGGGGATTTCCCTCGAAAAGAGCGAGGTAAATACTGCCAACACAGCCGTGAAATCCCTCTTAGAGACCCAATCCTTCCGTGATCAAATCCTCGAAGTCCGTGATCAAACCATTTTCAACCTTGGAAAAAGTGGGGAAATGTCGGCAAATTATCTGCTCACTTATCTCAAAAATAAATCCACCCAGAAAAAAGAGAGCAAGTGACTAAACTAGCACAAAATCACCATCCAACAAGAAAACCCAGAGCTTATGGCTCTGGGTTTTTTCCTGTTTCGAGGGGTAATTTGAGGGCGACCTCAGCCCCTCCTACCTCTCTGTTTTGCACCGAGATTGCCCCTCCGTGCTTCTTGATAATTTCATAAACGATGAGCAATCCAATCCCGTTCCCATCCACGGTCTCCCCTGTTGTCGTGAGGAAGAGTTTTTCGAGTTTATTGGGGGGAAATCCCTCGCCATCGTCGGATATTCGCACTAAAACTGCGTCATTCTCGCAGATTACCTCAATCTCTACCATGGTTTTGGTGTGCTTAAGGGCATTTGAGAGCAGATTGATAAAGGCACGCATGAGCTTATCTTGGTCGCACAAAATGGGGATGGCTTTTGGGGGAGTATACTCGATGTCCACCTCCTTCAAAATGGCGATGGACTCCACTTTTTCGATGGAATCGGTCAAAATGGCTACCACATCACAGGAATTCATAGAAAATTCCTCGATATAACTATCCATTTTGCTCAAAAAGATCAAATCATCCAAAATATCACGGATGCGCAGACTCTCCTCTTCGATGATGGAAAGTGGCACCTGCGTATCCTCGTAGCATCCATTTTGAATGTTTTGAGCGTAGCCAGAAATGGCTGAAAGTGGTGTTTTTAGCTCGTGGGAGAGGTTGCGAAAGAGGGCCCGTTGGGACTTTTCATTTGCCAAAATGCTCTCCACCATGGTTTGAATGCTGTGGGATAAACTTTCGATTTCGTCCCCTGTTTCCACGAAAAACGAGGTGGAATAATCCTGCTTGGAATAGAGCTTGGTCACCTCTGTGAGCTTGTGGAGTGGGGCTGTAATCTTCATAGATTGCCAATAAATCAGCCCAAACGAGATCAGGATGAGCACCCCCATCACCACGAAAAAGGACATGGTATTCGCAGTTGTCAGGGCGTCCACGCTTTCCATGGCGAGCACCGAAACGATGACCTCATTTTCTGCCTCATAAGGGGTGAGCAGAGCGAGATATGACTCGCCGTTTAACGAGATAATCTCTGGTTCTAGGAAGGATAGGTTTGGAATTTCGCTCGAAGCGAGCAATTCCAGATCGAAATGCTGGTATAATGCGCTGGAATCGGTTGGAAAGGTCAATGTTTTTGTTTTCTCGTCATAGCTACAAAAGACATGGACACTCACGCTTTTATTCTGACTTGGAAAAATATAGGTATCGGACTGCAAATACGGATGTTCGATGCGATTTCCAGGGAATCTATCGTTGAATTGACGCACGGAGTCCTCGAATTTCGCTGTTCTCTCTAAAATGACCGAACTTTCTGCTAAAATCTGTTGCTCTGCTTGGGACTTCGCCTGTGCCTTCAGGTTATAAATCGAGACCATGTTGAAGCAGACAAGGGCGAGGACCAGCACAAAAATATTGGTCAAAACCAGTCGTTTTGTGATATTACTTTTCATCTTCATCCCCTATTTTATACCCAAATCCCCACACGGTTTTGATCTCGCAAATGGCACCGAGCACCAGCATTTTTTTGCGCAATCTCTTCATGAGTTGATCCACTTGACGGGTATCTCCATCAAAATCATACTGCCACACCTCACGAATGATGGCTTCCCGTGAAAATGGTTTCCCCACTTGACCGAGTAGCATTTTAAGTAGATCGAATTCTTTTGTGGTGAGCTCGAAGTTTTCCTCGCCGATTTTTGCGCTTCGACGCTCTAAATCCAGTGTCAAATCCTGATATTGCAAGGAAGCACTGGGTTTATTCCCCAATAAATCCATCCGTAAGAGGGAATTTCGCACTTTTATGGTGAGTTCACGCAGATTGACCGGTTTCCCAATATAATCATCCCCACCCAATTCCAGCCCTAACAGACGGTCTACCTCGTCGTTATTTGCCGATATCATCACAAGAGGAACCATACTTTTTTGACGAATTTCCTTGCATAATTCGTATCCATTGAGGTTTGGCATCATAATATCCGTGATAATGAGGTCGCAAGGGCTCTCGCTAAATCGAGAGAGTAGCCCCCGTCCATCGCTAAAACAGTCCACCTCATACCCTGTTTGTTCCAAATGGGTCTTTAAAATATTCGATATATGGGGATCGTCCTCTGCGATATATATTTTCTGCATATCATCACCTCTGCTCCTAGTATAACAGAAAATTGCCGAAAAAGACAGCCTAAAAGTGTGTCAATTCTCTGTCATTTTTGCAATCACTTCTCGGCTCAAAACTGACACAAAATTGACAGGTTTTGACCCTTTTTATGACACATAAATTTGATATAATAACTGGGTAAAAGGAGGGATCGCCATGAATCCTACGACCCAATCGCCCGACGTTGTTACGGATAAAAAACCCGTTCAAATCTGGCTTGATAAATTGAAAAAGATACCAAAAAAGCATCTCACAAGCACCCTTTGCGTCACTTTAGTGGCTGTTGGGGGCTTTCAGGGATACTCGCTCTTTTTTGTGGAGGAGGATGCCGTCCCACTCACCACAACCGTGAGTTACGGACAGCTCGGCACCACCATCGAAGGGAGTGGCACTGCCACCTCGGCGCAGACACAGTCCATCTCGGCTGCTTCGAATAGCGAAATCCTCGGGGTTTACGTCAGCCCAGGGGACACCGTGGAAGCTGGGCAACTCCTCTATATTCAAGACGACACCGAGCTTGACGAGCTCATCGAGGACTATGAGGCGCAAATTGCCGAGCACCAGTCCACCATCGCCGACTATTACGCCACCATCGCCGAATATCAGAGCGATATTAGCGACCTGCAAGAGGACATCAACAATGCTTCGATCAAGGCATCATTTCACGGAAAGGTCACCGAAATTTCCCATAAAGTGGGTGATAACGTAAATTCTGGCAACCAACTCGCCCAACTGACCGACTCTTCTAAAATGGAAGTGGTGCTCTACTTTAGTTATGCCTACGAAAACGACATTTCCATCGGGGATAGCGCCACCATCTCGATTGCCGAGCAGATGCTGGTACTCACAGGTACCGTCACCAACATCAAAAAGGTGGAATACATCACAACCGAGGGC
>JAWXUK010000170.1:0-4556 GCA_044432785.1 Eubacteriales bacterium
CTTGCAAGTGCGAGCACCACCACAGCCCCACCAACCATGCCGATTAGTTTGAGATTGAGGGGGGATTTCTCTTTTTTCTCGAGAGGACTGGATTCTACCTTTGTAGAAGCGCCACATTCTTGACAGAAGGCAGCATCTGCTGCTGTTTTCTTACCACATGAGGGGCAGAACACGGTCTCTTTCACTTCTGGGGCAGGGGGTTCTGGGATGACTGGTGCCACTGGTGCAACATATTTTGTGCCACACTCTGTGCAAAATTCGGAACCATCTTCCATATTTGCACTGCACTTAGAACAAGTTTTCATTTTCTTTCCTCCTAATAAATGGTGATAGTATTTATTCTATGAAAAAAACGATCTAAAATAGACCGAAAAAGGGTGTTCCCATGGGTGAAAACTCCAAAATTATGAGATCACAAAACTATCGATAAACATTATATCACAATTTTCTTGATTTTACAAGAGAAAAACTGACATATTTTTGTTTTTCGACCACCACTATTTTTGTGGAAAATTGACTTTTTCTGTTCGCTGTGGTATAATGAAATAAATAAATTTTAGGAGGACATAAGATGGCTCAATCTGATAAATTCCAAAAAGTATACCCTAATATGCGTTATGCCATGGGGATGGGGAGGACAGTGCATGGCAAGTGGAAATACTTTACATCTAAATTTCGAAAAAGGCACAAAACTTCTGGGGTTATCCCTGATTGTTACTCTGTGTGCAATACAACCACTGTAGATTCCGATTTAACACTCAATCTGTTATCCGGGACGCTGCCGAGCGACCTTGACGGGGATCTCTATATCTGTCAATGTTTGGGAACCCCTGGCGCCTTTATGGTCGGGGATACAAACCTCGTCAAGATGGGCTTTTCCGAGGAGAAGGTCACCCTGAAAAATCGACTGATGTGGAACCCTGTTGCCATTGCACGGCTTGCCCTTGCGAAAACAAAACACCGATTTGACTATTTTGGTCTGATGTTTTTATCCCCTGGACTTGGGCTATATTCCTACACCGAGGGGATGTATCTCCTCCCTGACGGACGGCTTGGCATTACGAGCGACGTGGACCGTCCTTGGATTGTGGAGCGTGATAGTTTGAGGGTCACCTCCCCTCTTGGCACACGTGAGGAGTGGCTTCCTATGGTGTCGGGAGATGCTGGGGATGCGATGGGAAAACTCTTCGCTGGATACAATAATTCCCACGTCATTTACACCGATACCGAGACAAATGAGCTCTTTATGGTCAACTTTCAGTTGCGACTAGCCGACGACACCCAACCCTGTCAACTCATGAAGTGGGATGGGAGTGAGGTCATCGCAAAGTGGCGTGTGGTGGACGAGGATGGCAAGGATATTCGCATCGTGCAGTCCATTCACGAGCTCATTTTCACGAGGGACTACATCCTCCTTGCCGATACTGCCTTTTTGGCTGGGTCTGAGATGCTCACCCCTTGGAAAAATGCTCCCCTACCCAACAAAAATACCGTCATTTTTATCGTGGATCGCCGTGATATGAAGGATGGGGCAACACAAGTGGTGGCCAAATGTGTAGAAGTGGAAGAGGCTTGCATCCACCTCATCGCCGACTACGAAAACCCCGACGACCTCATCACGGTCTATATGCTCCACACCCCTGCCACAAATACTGCTGAAATTGTCAAGCACTACGACACCGATTTAGATGGTACCCTCTTCCCCGAACATGTGGTGGGATATGGTACTCTTCCTGTACTCGATCTCTCCAGTCTTGGCAAACATGTCATCGATATGAAGTCCACAAAAGTGGAGCAATCTCAATATATTACCGAGCAAAATTGCTGTTGGGGACCCTATATGTACACCTATATGGGACGGCAGACCCGTAATTTCCAAGAACAGGACCTCTTTGTCATGTTCCGAGGATTTTCCAAGGAAATGTTGCCCAAACGAATCTATCACGCCTATAAAGATGTGGATGATCGTAGACTTTCCCTCGAAACCATGTTGGACGGCGAGGGGCTAAAGTCTAACAACTCCATCGCTCGTGTAGAGAAATCCAAGTTTGCGATCGAGGATCGCTATTTCTTCCCCGATAAAGTCCTGCTTTACACCATTTCGTGCTTGGAATCCAATCAATCTGATCATTGTGGGTATGTTTTGGCTGCGGTTGTCCACGATGTCCCTGAAAATGCGCAATCCTCTGGGCATGAGTACTGGATTTTCAAGGCAGATGATCTGGCAGGTGGACCCATCTGCACCCTTGGGCATAAAGAACTCAACAACTCTGTCCTCTTCCACACCGTCTACATCGGAAAGGAATTAGAGCAAAAACTCTCCACCCTCACCCCCACCTATCAAGTTCCCATCACCGAGGATTATCCTCGTGAGTCGTTAGACCTGTGGAATCCTGTGGTAGGCAAGACATTCGACGAGATCATCTACCCCTACTACGATCCCACTGCTTCCAAAGAATCGGTGGAGGCAACCTTGCGAGAATTTTCCACCCGAAGGGTCCCCACTCACGCTGGACGTGAGCATTTGATCGAAGAGGTCAAGTTTGAAGACCCTGTCGCCCATGCTGAGCGCATGATCGCCGAAGCAAATCGTATCTTCCGTACCACTGGATGGGCTGTGGAGAGCAACAAAGACGGGCTTTTGGTGGAGTCTAAGCCTGTGGGTGGCGCATTTGCCAAGGCTGAAATCTGCGTGGCTCGTGCCTCTGGGATCATCAACGCCGATGCTGAGGCATTCTTCCAATTTATCACCTCTCCCAAGGGGTACGCCGTTATCGACCCGGTGAGTGATCCCGACGACCACGAGAAAGAACCCCTTGAAATCTATCCTTGGAAGGAGGGGGCAAGGCTGGAAGCCGCCCTCGCCACAACTAAAATCCCCTCTATGAAACCCTGCGACTTTGTGGTTCTCAATGCCATTGACCCTGAAGCTCGTATCTTCGCTTCCAAGTCCATTCTACACGATAGTATGCCTGGTGGAAGCAAATATAGCGACGCTGGAGCTCCTGAAAACGGAAACGAGAGAGCATTGAACACCTTTGTCATTAAAATCGAGCCAATTGACTCTAACCATTGCCGTGCCCTGTGCATCAACTATGCCGATATGGCTGGCAAGACCTCCTCAGGAATGAATAATTTCATCAACAAAAAGGTCTTTTTCCAACCTCTCTATAAACGGATGCACGCTGCTGCGAAAGAGTTATCGTAATTCGTCAACTTTTAGGGAACCGAACACCACCCTCGAGAAAGCATTCGAGTGGGTTACACCCTCGCTCGGTATCGTTTTTTGATTTTTTTCACCAATTCTTTGCCCTCTTCCTCCCCTTCGTGGAAAAGATCCATGATTTTTCGCACGTTTCGGTCAAGAAGTCCCACCTCTAGCTTTTTTTGGGGACGGAGGATGATGGCTCTCCCCTCTCGTTCGAGCTTTTCGCACAGTTCCACCTGCTCACTGTAACGGTGGTTGCGCTCGGCGAGGCAGTCGGCAACCTTGCGATACCCTTCACCAAAAATTTTGGTGATCCCCGGGGTGACAATCCCTTTGGAATATTCTTTGTTGCGTGTGAGCACAATAACGTGGAAGGAATTGCCGTCTGCGATGGATTTTTCAATGGGAATGGGGGATAAAATCCCACCATCGAGAAGCTTTTTCCCCTTTATTTCCACCATCGGCGAGACAAACGGAATTGCCGTACTCGCCATAATGGGAGAAAGTTTTTCGTCGAGTTCTGCCTTGGAGTACCACTCCATCTCTCCCATTTCGCAATCGAAGGCACCTGATACGAGCTCTGCTTTGTTCTTTCGAAAAACCTCCCAATCGAAGAAGAGATGTTTTTCGGGGATTTCTCGAAAAACGTAATCACGGTTAATATAGGACTTTTGTCCCACATAATTTCCAATTCCCATATATTTTCGCAACGGAATATGGTGGCAGAGCATTTCTTTGGTGCGTCCCCTTTGCCCTGAGACGTAGGAGAGTCCGTTTGCTGCGCCTGCTGAAATCCCCACGATATAGGAGAACATCAACCCCTCTTCTAAAAAGGTATCGAGCACCCCTGCAGTATAGCTCCCTCGTGTGCCTCCCCCCTCTAGCACAAGCCCCCATTTTTCCGGTAACATGACGGTGGGTAGTTTTCCTTTGATCATTTTATGGGTATATTCCTTCATCAAATCCCCTCTTTTCAGTGAATTTCAAGCACTCTATGGAGTATCTCCAGTTTGGCTTAAAATACACACCGAGTCGGAATTTGCGATCATGTAAATTTTTGAAATGACACCATTACAACACAAAAACCACTCTAAATTAGAGTGGTTTTTTAATTCCCCATCGGGGTTATAATCTTTGACAGCGAATCACTGTGCGGTAAGTGCGATTGGAATTATCGCAGGTGTAGAGAGTAAGATCCCATGGAGCTCGGTCGAGGAGTTTTTCATTTTCGGACTGGTGAAGTCGTGAAATGTTGACCACCTCGTACTCGTAGAGATTACCATTAGGATCTGTGATTGTAAGGGTGTCCCCCAAGACGAGGGTATCTAGTCTACCGAAATGGGAGGGG
>JAWXUK010000171.1:0-4536 GCA_044432785.1 Eubacteriales bacterium
GGCTAGGGTGGGGGCGCAGTGGTAGAGAATTTGTTGATTATTCATGAGGCACCTCGCTTGATAGAATATGTGATTAGTTAATCTATACTAATGATGAGATAAAAGAAAAAATGATTCAATTCAAACAGGATGAAAGAGAGGTGAATCATTAGCAATCACTAACTATATGTTAGCACATACTAATTAAGTTGTCAAGAGAAATTTAGAAAAATTGGGAAGATTTTTTCAGGGGGATAAGTCAAACCCTCCCTATAAAGGGAGGGTGAAAAAATGAGATATTTTGGGAGGGAGTTCTGTCAAAAACGTTATCCTCCTACCAAAAATGCCCAGAGAGGGATGGTGAACATCATGGCGAGGGTGCTTTGCACCATGATATTGGCAGCATAGGTGGGCTCGGCATTTGCTTCGGTTGCCACGATAACCACCATAGCGCCGGCAGGAAGGGCAGTGGCTACGGTGGAAATCTGTAAAACCAGTGTGGGAACCTGTAGCAGGGAGAGGACGGCGAACATAACCCCTGGCATGACGAGGGTACGGATGGCTGTGGCGAGGTAGAGGGTACGGTTGGAGATGATTTGGATGATCCCTGATTCTGCTAGGCTACAGCCGATGATCACCATGGAGAGGGGGGTGGTGATGGCTGCGATGGAGCTGAAGACCTCGGAGAGGAGGGGCGGAATGGTGATCTGAGCGAAGTACATTACCAATGCAATCAACGAGAGAATGGCAGTTTGATTGGAGAAGATTGCCTTGAGATTGGCGGAGCCTTCGTTACGTAGGTGCGCTACTCCCCAAGAGAAAAAGAGGAGTCCCTGTACCGAACTGACTGCGACGGCGCAGAGCAGACCTTCTCGGCCGAATAGCTCGGAGATTAAGGGGAAGCCGATGAAAGTGGCATTATAGAAGAGCATGGAACAGGTGAAGACTCTGGCTCGTTCAGGGGGGAGCTTCCATTTTTTGCCGAGGGCGATTAAGATGGGGACGGAGATCCAGAAGAATAGGAAGGTGATGATGGTGGTAGCGATGATTGCAACGGCACCCTCTTTGCTGAAGGTCTGCTGAGAGGACATGATGATAGTGAAGGGAACGCCCACTTGAAGGAGGATGGTGGAGATTACCTTTTGATCGGAATTTTTGAGGATGCCACGGCGTCGCAGCTGATATCCGAATGCCACGATGAAGAAGATTTTGAACATGAGGCTTAGCATGATGGTAAGGATGGGGATTCACTCCTATCTGTTTTATATTGGGTCGGAATTGGATTCTATCCGATGGATTGTGAGGGGAAAGCCTTTATGAGGTTGTCACATCGAAGGTGTGTGGGAGGAATTCCGAGATGGCAGGGAAAGCCACGAGGAGGGCGAGGCAGAAGAGCATGGCAAGTAGGAAGAGTACGACCCCTTTACATACCACTTTGACGGTTGTATTTCCGACACGAGCAGCCTCGATGAGGTTGATGCCCAGTGGAGGGGTGATATATCCGATGGAGAGGTTGAACACCATAATGGTTCCAAAATGGAGGGAGGAGATCCCAAGTGACAATGCCACAGGGAGCAAAACCGGGGCGAGTACCATCATGGCGAGGGTGGTATCGAAGAAGCAACCCACCGAGAGGAGGATGAGATTTAAGAGTAGGAGGATGACAATGGGGCTATCCGAGACACCCATCAAAGAATTACTAAATGTGGCAGGAAGCTGCTCTAACGTGAGGATACGGGTGAAGCCGGTGGCGCAGCCGATGATGATCATGGTGGTGCCGGTGGCGCAGCAAGCATGGGCAATCGTGGGGTAGAGATCTTTAAGAAGGATCTCTTTGTGGAGGAAGACGCTACAGACAAAGGCATAGACGGCTGCGACGGCTGCGGCTTCTGTGGGGGAGAAGAGATTGCTGTAGATGCCTCCGAGGACAAGGATGGGGCCTAGCAGTATCCATTTGGCATCCCAGATGGCGAGGAGTTTTTCCTTGGGGGTGTAGCTGCGATCCTCACCCCTCCAGCCCTGCTTTTTGCAATAGAAGTAGCACACAGTGCACAGAATAAGACCGAACATGAGTCCGGGGGCGAAACCAGCCAGAAACATGGAGGAGACGGGGGTTTGGGTGGAGGCGCTGTAGATGATCATGGGGATACTGGGAGGGAGGACCACCCCGATACAACCTGCACTAGCGACACAAGCCAGGGTGAAACTTTTGCTATAGCCCTTCTCGAGCATATTGGGGACCATCATACCACCCACAGCTGCCACGGTGGCAGGTCCTGAACCCGAGATGGCTGCGAAAAACATACAGACGATAATCGTGACGATGGCGTGACCACCTGTGAGATGTCCGAAAAAGACGGTGCAGAGGTGGAGGAGTCGTTTGGAGGCTCCACCTGCGGTCATCAGTTCTCCGGCTAGAAGGAAGAGGGGGATTGCCAGAATGACAAAGGAGTCGGAGCCGGCGATGAGTTGGCTAACGATGAAGGTGTGGGTCATGCGTGAGCTTGCCAAGACGCCACAGAGGCTGGCAAGTCCGATCGAGATTCCGACTGGGAGGTTTAAGAGGAGCAAGATCCCGAGTGCGATGAAAATAATGACGCCACTATCCATGTATTCCATCCCCTTTACGAATGCAGTTGATACGGTAGATGATGGTTTGGATTTGACGGAAACTTGCCAGTCCAAATCCTACGAAGGTGGAGAGATAGATATACTGGAAGGGGATTTTTAGGGTGGGGGAATAGAACTTGAAACTGATTTGATCCATGGAATATCCAAAACCCGTATAGGCGACATAGAGGGCGAAGGCTAAGAATAGTAGGTCGCCGAGCAGTACGACAAAGGGGCGAAGCTTTTTGGGGAAGAGCAAGAGACCTGCATCAAATTTGATGTGTTTTCTGACCTTGCAACCGTAGCTGATACTGAGAAAAATCAACCAGATAAAGATATATCGAGCCAGTTCTTCGGACCAAGTGAGGGAATTGTTGAAAATAAGGCGCATGATGACCTCGAGGAAGATGAGGATGGTCATACTTGTCATCAAAAATACGCAGAAAGTCATTTCTAAATTTTCGTCTAGCCAGTGGAGTATTTTTTTCAAGGTAGTTCTCCTCGCTTTCTTTTATGGGGGATGTCGAGGGATTGATGTGGGGGAGCGAAATAGAAGAGGGACGAGGCTCGGTTGAGACCCCGTCCCTTTTTAACAGAAGCGATAGGAGATTATATCGGTACGATGTTTGTAGGTTTAACCGAGAAAATCACTTTGGTTTATTATGGCATAGATGTGAGAAAATGTCAAGATTAGGAGGCTGTTTTCTCGATGATTGCAAGAGGGTTCACGGCTGGAATTTGCAATGTGATCAAGGGCAAGAGGGCGATGAAGGAGGGGATTTTAAGGAGGATCACCCCCTAAATGGAAATTTTTGGAACAAATAGAGCTCTACCTTAGGATAAGGTAGAGCTCTGTGTGTGGGAGTGATATTTTTTTGTATGGGGTGGTATATTCTATAATTATGACTAAGCCGTGAGTTCTTCTTGTTGGTTGAATATGACCGATATTTTAACGGTCTCCTCAGGGTAGATAAAGTCGATGGCATAGCCGACGGAGGCATTTCCCTCGAAGGTAAAGGGGAGATCGGGGGTGAGGATGATATCCTCGGCTGTGAGTTCTGCGAGGCCTCCGAATTTTGCGATCCCCTCGACGTATGGTTCGTAGATTACCACTCGAGCACTTTCGCCCGGTTGGAAGGAGGAGACCACGTTTCCTGAGGAATTTTGGAGCTCGTAGAGGGTGCGCCCTGTGTAGGCTCCACTAAAATGGACCGAGACCCCTCCTGAGATGAGAGGGCTGCCGAGGTTATAGTGGGAGATATATTGGTTGATACGAGTGGCGACATTTTCTTGCAGATTGCGATAGAAGAAGAGGTAATCATAGATATGATAGATCCCATCTTCGAAAATGGGGAGGACGGGGGGGTACTCCTGTGGGGTGATGTTGTCATCCACGATGAGGGTGCCACGCACAGGGTCGAGGTAGGCGCCGGTGAGGGCTGGGACCTCGACTGCGATGGTACCGTCATAGCCTGTGAAACAGGCGCCGAGGTTAAGCTCGGCTGGGGCGTGGTCGCTGGAGGTGCTCCAACTCAAAGGATTGATGGCGAGGGTGCTCTCGGGGACCGAGAGGGAGGTTTCGATCCCTTCGGCTTCGGTATTAAAGGAGATGATGACACCGAGGTCGTTTGCCGATTGCGCCATTTGGAGGTGAGGATTTTTATTGAGGGTATCTTGGGTGACATGCCAACCGATGGCGTAGCAAGCCAAGAGTTTTCCGTCGGCGAGACCATTAAACTCTTCCAATAGGCGAATGCACATATCGGCACCTTGCGAGAATCCTGCCAAGATAATGGGTCTGCCGTTGTTTTCCTTTTGGATATACTCGAGGAATGCACTACGGACCCCTTTGTAGGCGATGTCGAGGTAGGCTTCCCTTGCCTCCTCCTCTAAGGCATAGACATCGAGGGCGACCTGTGGATAGTAAGGGGCATACATACGGCAAAG
>JAWXUK010000172.1:0-4522 GCA_044432785.1 Eubacteriales bacterium
CGGTCTTGACAGGGTAGACCACAGCCCCCTCGGCAAGGGTGGCTTCGGCAGCATTTTCCTCAGGGACAAAGAGGTGGGCAATCCCCTCTCGCTTAGCAGCAAGCGCCATGGGTAGCATCCCTGCTGTGGGGCGAAGTTCCCCTGCAAGGGAGAGCTCCCCCACAAAGGCATGATCCTCCCCTTTGAGGTTTAATTGACGGGCCGCACACAGGATACTCACCAAAATGGGAAGATCGTAAAAGGTTCCCATTTTCTTGATATTCGAGGGAGCGAGGTTGACCGTAATGCGACAAGCCGGAAACTGAAAATTCGAGTTTTTGATGGCAGAGCGCACCCGATCTCTCGCTTCTGTCACGGCTGCATCGGGAAGTCCCACCACATTAAAGACAGGCAATCCCGAGGAAAGGTCGCACTCTACCGAGACCAAATGCCCCACAACCCCTTGCAATCCCATTGACTTGACTGGAAATACCATAAGAATCCCTCTCTCTCTTTGCTTCAATCAACTATGATATAGTATACCTTATGAAGCTCGAAAAAGCAAGCCCCCTTCCCCACAAAAAAACCATGGTGTGGTTGTCCGACTTCTGGTGCCCAATTTCTTCGAGGGCTTCCATATAAAAAAATTTTCAAAAATCCAAAAGTTTAGGATTTACAAGTGGAGAAAAAAGTGTTATAATGGGTTTGTTGGAAATTTGTGCGTCCCTGTCGAGGCGCACACGTTGACCTACGTCAACCCTTATTACGGTGGGTGACGTAGACTAAACACGGTTATTCGACAACAAATTTAGAAGAAGAAAGCAGGTAAATTCAATGGCAAAAAAGTTCAAAACAATGGATGGTAACAACGCAGCTGCCTATGTCAGTTATGCGTTTACCGAAGTCGCTGGCATCTACCCCATCACCCCATCCTCCCCAATGGCTGACTATGTCGACATCTGGGCATCCCAAGGCAAGAAGAACATCTTCGGCACCCCTGTCAAAGTGGTCGAGCTTCAATCCGAAGCTGGTGCTGCTGGTACTGTGCACGGCTCTCTCGCAGCTGGCGCAATGACCTCCACCTACACCGCTTCCCAAGGTCTTCTGCTGATGATTCCCAACATGTATAAAATCGCAGGTGAACTTCTTCCCTCGGTCTTCCATGTTTCGGCTCGTACCCTCGCAAGTCATGCCCTCAACATCTTCGGTGACCACTCCGACGTCATGGCTTGTCGTCAAACCGGTTATGCAATGCTTGCAGAATCAAACCCTCAAGAGGTCATGGATCTATCGGCTGTGGCACACCTTGCCACCATCAAAGGTCGTGTTCCTTTCATCAACTTCTTCGACGGATTCCGTACTTCCCACGAAATCCAAAAGGTTTCCCTCTGGGATTACGATGATCTTGCTGAAATGTGCGATATGGATGCAGTTGCTGCCTTCCGTAATCGTGCACTCAACCCAGATCACCCCACCATGCGTGGTTCCCACGAAAATGGTGACGTGTTCTTCCAACACCGTGAATCCTGTAACCCTTACTACGATAACCTCCCTGAGATTGTCGAAGAGTACATGGATAAAGTCAATGCCAAACTCGGCACCGACTATAAACTATTCAACTACTATGGTGCTCCTGATGCTGACCGTGTCATCATCGCAATGGGCTCCATCTGCGACGTGGCTGAAGAGGTCATCGACTACTTAAACGCAAACGGCGAAAAGGTCGGTCTCATCAAGGTCCGTCTCTATCGTCCTTTGAGCCAAGAAAAACTTCTTGCAGCCATCCCCAAAACTGCAAAAAGCATCGCTGTGCTTGACCGTACCAAAGAGCCTGGCGCCATCGGCGAACCTCTTTACCTCGATGTCATCACTGCTCTCTCTCATGCTGGTATCACTGATAAAGTGGTCATCGGTGGACGTTACGGCTTGGGTTCCAAAGATACCCCACCAAGCTCTGTCTTCGCTGTGTATGACGAGCTCAAAACTGCAAGCCCAAAACGTATGTTTACTTTGGGTATCATCGACGACGTCACAAACCTCTCCCTTGCAGAGCGTTCTGATTGTCCTAACACTGCTGCAGAGGGTACCAAAGAATGTAAATTCTGGGGTCTTGGTGGCGACGGAACCGTCGGTGCGAACAAAAACTCGGTCAAAATTATCGGTGACCACACCGATAAAAACGTCCAAGCTTACTTCCAATACGACTCCAAGAAAACTGGTGGTGTTACCGTCAGTCACTTGCGTTTCGGTGATGAAGCAATCCGTAGCCCATACTACATCAACAAAGCTGACTTCGTGGCTTGTCACAACCCTTCCTACATCATCAAAGGATTCCCCATGGTGCGTGACGTCAAACCCGGTGGTGTTTTCTTAATCAACTGCCAATGGAGCCCTGAAGAGCTCGCAAAACACCTCCCTGCTGAGGCAAAACGCTACATTGCGAAAAATAACGTCCAAGTCTACACCCTCGACGCCATCTCCCTCGCTGGCAAAATCGGTATGGGCAAACGTACCAACACCATCCTTCAATCTGCATTCTTCGCACTGGCTGAGATCATGCCTAGCGCAGAAGGTATCCAATACATGAAGGACGCTGCTACTGCTTCTTACCTCAAAAAAGGACAAGACGTGGTTGACATGAACCATGCTGCAATCGATGCTGGTGCAACTGCTTATGTCAAAGTAGAGGTCCCTGCTGACTGGGCAAATGCCACCGACGCTGCAAAACCTGCTACTCCTTCTGGCAATGCCGATCTGGTCAAGATGGTTGTGGACGTGATGGAACCAATCGCTAGCATGAACGGCGATAGCCTTCCTGTTTCTACCTTCCTACCTTACGTTGATGGTACCTTCGCTCAAGGTGCTTCTGCTTACGAAAAACGTGGCGTTGCTGTCATGGTTCCTGAGTGGGATTCCTCGGAATGTATCCAATGTAACCAATGTGCTTATGTCTGTCCTCACGCCACCATCCGTCCTTATGCGATGAATGCAGACGAGGCTTCTAAAGCTCCTTCTTGCACCAAAACTGCTGCTATGAACGGCAAGGACTACAAATACGCAATGGCTGTCTCTCCTATGGACTGTATGGGTTGTAGCGTCTGTGTCAACACCTGTCCTAAGAGTGGCAAGGCAATCAAGATGGTCCCACAAGAGAGCCAACTTGCCGAGCAACAAGTCTTTGACTACATGGTCAAAAACGTCTCGGTCAAAGAGGATGTGGCTTCCGACGCAAACGTCAAAAACAGCCAATTCCTCACACCTTACCTCGAGTTCTCTGGCTCTTGTGCTGGTTGTGCCGAGACCGCTTATGCACGTCTGATCACACAACTCTTCGGTGACCGTATGTATGTCTCCAACGCAACCGGTTGTTCCTCCATCTGGGGTGGACAAGCTGCCACATCCCCTTACTGCACCGACTGTAACGGCCGTGGACCTACCTGGGCAAACTCCCTCTTCGAGGACAACGCCGAGCATGGTCTTGGTATGTACCTCGGTCAAAAGGCTGTCCGTGATCTCTTGATCCAAAAACTCCAAGGCATGAGCGCCTCTGGCGACCTCAAAACCGCTGTGGATGCCTTCCTCACCACCTTGGAAGACGGAAAAGCAAACCCACCTGCTGCTGAAGCACTCATCGCTGCTCTTGAAAAAGATGGCTCTGCGACCGCAAAAGAAGTGCTCGCAAGCAAAGAATACCTCTCCAAGAAATCTGTCTGGATCTTCGGTGGAGACGGTTGGGCATACGACATCGGCTTCGGTGGCGTGGATCACGTTCTCGCTTCTGGCGAAGACGTCAACATCTTCGTCTTCGATACCGAGGTCTACTCCAACACCGGTGGACAAGCTTCCAAAGCAACCAACATCGGTCAAGTGGCTCAATTCGCTGCTTCTGGTAAAACCGTTGGTAAGAAATCTCTCGCTGAGATTGCAATGACCTATGGCTATGTCTATGTGGCACAAATCGCAATGGGCGCAAACCAAGCCCAAACCCTTCGTGCCATCAAAGAGGCAGAGGCATATCCAGGACCTTCCCTCGTCATCGGTTACTCCCCTTGCGAAATGCACTCCATCAAGGGTGGTATGGCAAACTGTCAATCCGAGATGAAGAAGGCTGTGGAATGTGGTTACTGGAACCTCTTCACCTTCAACCCTGCACTCAAAGCAGAGGGCAAAAACCCCTTCAAGCTCGAGTCCAAGGCTCCTACCGACAAATACCAAGACTTCCTCAACTCCGAGGCTCGCTACACCTCTCTCTTGCGTAGCTTCCCCGAAAACGCAGAGAAGCTCTTCAAAGAAAACGAAGAAGCAGCCAAGGCACGTTACGAAAAATTGGTTCGTATGGGCGCACTATACGAAGTATAATTCAAACAAACAAAGAGCTTTGCCACTTGGCAAAGCTCTTTGTTTCTAAAAACCACTAAATAAGGAGGCTCCTTCATGGCAGAAACCAGCTCCCTCACCCAGGGAAAAGTACTCCCTACCCTCTTAAAATTCACCTACCCCATCCTAATTTCTATCATGCTCCAAACTGCCTATGGCGTTGTGG
>JAWXUK010000173.1:0-4521 GCA_044432785.1 Eubacteriales bacterium
TGGTGGCTGTCATCGGTGGCAACGGCGCCGGCAAAAGCACCTTTGTCGAGTCGGTCACAGGCCTGATTCCCACGGAGGGAAAGGTGTCGATCGGTGGAATGAATCTACCAAGTTCCGAGCGAGTACGAAAAAGTTATATCGTCATGCAAGACGTAAATCGCCAACTATTTTGCCCCTCGGTGGAAGAGGAATTATCCCTAAATTCCTCCAAAACACCGGAAGAAATTCAAGCCCTCTTAGAGCAAATGGACATTGCGCAAACCAAGACACGTCACCCTGCTTCACTATCAGGGGGGCAAAAGCAACGTGTGGCAATTTGCTCGGCATTTTCGGCGAAAAAAGAGCTCATGTGTTACGACGAACCCACAAGTGGGCTAGACTTTACTGGGATGAAAAATTTCTGTAACCTCGTGTCCCAAACCTGTGATCGTCATACCCTCACCCTAATTATCACCCACGATTTAGAGCTGGTGTTGGGGTGTTGCACCCATGTAGTACACCTCGAACAAGGGGAAGTGGTGGATAGTTATCCTGTGGATGATCTGGGGGTGGAAAAACTAAAACACTTCTTTTTACATCAAAAACAGTCGGTAAAATACAAGGAGAAAAAAGAGAAACAATCGGTTCTAAAACAACTATTATCCTATAATAAGGCGCAAAAGCCTATCTTTTTGTTAGGACTGGGACTGTCGGGGATCTCCTCTGTGCTATCACTTTTACCCATTGTGATGGTCTGGTTGGGGGTGTCGGATCTCTTCCATATGTACCCCAATTTCACGGTGACAAAGGAGTTGGGAAATTACGCATATTTAGCTGTTGGGACGGCGATCGCCACCATTTTGGTCTACGGTATGGCTCTGCTCTGCACCCATATCGTGGCTTTTCGGATTGGGAAAAATCTCAAAAAGTCGGTCATTTCACGACTATTAGACCTCCCACTGGGCTATTTCGATGCCACAGGTTCGGGAAAAATTCGTCGTACGCTAAGCGAAACCATCGGAAAAACCGAGGGATATCTCGCACATCAAATGCCCGATATGATTGGTGCCATGGTGACCCCTGTTGCTGTTATTTGCTTTGGATTTTACTTCAATTGGCAGTTGGGGCTACTTAGTTTGGTTCCCTTGGTGCTCGCTGCCTATGTCATGGGGCTCACCATGGGGGACGAGGTGGCAGAGAGCATGGCACAATACCAAAGTTCCTTGGAAGAGATGAACAATGAAGCCGTCGAATTTGTGCGAGGAATTTCGGTCATCAAAACCTTCGGACAGAGCATCTTTTCCCTGAAAAAATTCCACGAAACCGTCCTGCGATATAAAGAGCAGGTCATCGGTTACACTGAATTTTTCCGTAAACCGATGGTTTTATTCCAAACACTATTGGCATCGGTTTCCTCGGTTTTGCTGATATCTGGGCTCATTCTCTTCACAAATACACAAAATCTGGATAAATTTTTCCTGGATTTCCTCTTTTTCCTCTTCTTTACCCCTCTTTATGGAACCATGATGATGAGATTGATGTGGATGTCACAAAATACACAGGCAGCAGCAGACTCCCTCAATCGTATTTCTGATTTGCTCGATGTGGAGGATTTGGCATATCCAGAAAATTGTAGTACACCCGACAGTTACGATATTAAATTGGAAAATGTCAGCTTTTCTTACCCTAATTCAGGTAAAAATGCACTAACTCAAGTCAATATGGAACTGAAAACAGGGCAGACCGTGGCGTTGGTGGGTGGCTCTGGTGGGGGGAAATCCACCTTGGCCATGCTCATCCCTCGTTTCTGGGATGTGGGCGAGGGTCGCATCACCATTGGTGGTGTAGATGTGCGAGATATGAGTGAAGAAACCCTGATGAATCTCATTTCTTTCGTCTTTCAGAACACAAAACTCTATCAAATGACCATTTTGGATAATGTGCGAGAGGGCAAACTAAATACCACAGAAGCCGAGGTGCTTCGAGCCCTGAAACTGGCACGATGCGAGGACATCATCGCAAAACTACCTCAAGGAATCAACACCATGATAGGGGCAGAGGGAGTGTATTTATCAGGGGGGGAGGCACAACGTATCGCTATTGCAAGGGCGATTTTAAAGGATGCACCCATCTTGTTACTAGACGAGGCAACAGCATTCACCGATCCTGAAAACGAGCATGAAATTCAGCTCGCCATGAATGAACTCGCCAAAAATAAAACCGTTTTGATGATTGCACACCGACTATCTTCTGTGGTGAATGCAGATAGTATCTACCTCATTCAAGATGGCAGGTTGATGGAACATGGAACGCAATCTCAGCTGCTAGAACAAAAGGGGCGCTATGCCGAAATGTGGGCAGAATATAACCGAGCCTTTATGTGGAAGGAGGAGAGAAAATGAGAAAATACTTCGAAAAATCCTTGGGATTAAGTGAACAAGGTGCAAAAGATTTAGAAAAAGCAAGTCTATGGGCAGCAGGGGTCAACCTGATTTTGATGGGTTCTAGCTCTTTGATATTTCTCTTTCTGCAAGAGAGTCTCCCCTCTGTACTACAAGGAAAAACTCCCGAATTTCAGGTGTTAATCTATGGGATTTGTACGGCGATTCTGCTTATTATGATATATATCAGCTATTTTTTCTCTTATAATGCGAGTTATCTCTCTGCTTATGCTGAAAGTGCAGCCAAACGCATTACACTTGCCGAGACCCTAAGAAAACTACCTCTTTCCTTTTTTGGAAAAAAAGATCTTAGTGATATCACCACAACCATTATGACCGATACAGCTGAATTAGAGCAAAGTTTTTCCCACTATATTCCTGCTCTTTTTGGAGC
The DNA here is from genome assembly GCA_044432785.1 of Eubacteriales bacterium. Lineage (GTDB taxonomy): Bacteria > Bacillota > Clostridia > Oscillospirales > Oscillospiraceae > JAWXUK01. The sequence continues at coordinate 2,815 of JAWXUK010000173.1, forward strand.
AATTGCCTCAACTTTGGTGATTTCTGTGGGATTATTGTGCTATCACTGGCAGATGGCGCTCGCCACGTTGTGGGTGGTTCCACTCTCCCTTTTGGTCTGTCTATCCACCCAGAAATTTCAGCGATCCCTCAATGAAAAAGCACTCTCGCAACGACTAGATTACGATCAAAAAATCACGGAATGCATCGAAAATTGCAAAGATATCAAGTCAAACAACCGAAAATCATCCCATCAAGAGGTGCTATCACAGCAACTCGACCAAAGGGAACGCCACTCCATCCTATCAGAATTAGGGATAGGACTTCCCGTTTCATTTGCACAAATGATCTTAAAAATGGGTATGGCGACAGCCATGTTGCAAGGAATTTATCTATTGGCTGAAAATAAGCTAGATTTCCTTTATTTTCTCGTATTTATGGTCATCATTACAAGGATTTTCGACCCATTGGTGGGGGCGCTGATCAACCTATCAGCCATGTTACACTCTATGGTGAGCATTGACCGTATGAAGGAATTAGAAAACACACCATTTCAGTCAGGAGCAGAGCAATTTCATCCAAATGGATACGATATCAGTTTCCAAAAGGTGGGATTCTCTTACGATAATAGCGAAAAAGTGCTAAACGAGCTGTCATTTATCGCTAAACAGGGAGAGGTCACTGCGCTAGTAGGTCCGTCAGGTGGAGGGAAGTCCACTGCCATGAAGTTAGCTGCTCGTTTTTGGGACGTGACCCAAGGAAAGGTCGAGATTGGTGGGGTGGATATTTCCACTATTGAACCCGAAATTTTACTTCGTGATATTTCTATCGTTTTTCAGGATGTAACCCTATTTAATAACTCTATGATGGAAAATATCCGTATAGGACGCAAAGATGCCACGGATGAAGAGGTAATTGCTGCCTCGAAGGCTGCACACTGCCATGATTTTGTCCAAAAACTTCCACAAGGGTATGCCACTTTTATTGGAGAAAATGGCTCCACCCTCTCAGGAGGGGAGCGTCAACGCATTTCCATTGCTCGAGCCCTTCTTAAGGATGCACCCATCGTTTTATTGGACGAAGCCACATCTTCCCTCGATATTCAGAGTGAATCTGCTGTTCAAGAGGCGATTTCACGCTTGACACAGGGCAAAACCTGCATTGTGATCGCACATCGTATGCGAACCATAGCAAGCGCAGACCATATCATCTTGCTCGATCAAGGTGCTGTGGCAGAGCAAGGAAATCATCAAAAATTGATGGCGCTAGAGGGAAAATATGCCCACATGGTGGATCTGCAGATGAAAAGTATGGCATGGCGACTGGAATAAAACCTTGACATTTTCGGTCTTGGGTGGTACTATTGTAAGTGTGAACTAACAAACACTTGAAAGGTGGGACGCAGTGAATTTCATCACACTTTTTGCAGATGTCGTAAAACCGATCAAATTGCGTGGGACAGGGACCTTTCACCCACACGAAACAGCGATGATTGACCATAACCTCTCTTGTATTCGTCAAAAAGATGTGAATATGTGGTTTTATCGCAAAAATAACACCGTAATTGCCATTGATTCAGGGTATCACACAGAAGAGAGTTTTTTTCAAGATTTAGAAAAAATAAACCTGAAAAACGAAGAGATTTCGGCAGTGTTTCTCACACATGGCGATGTAGACCACATGGGAGGACTGATCTCGCACCCTCGTTTCGCCCCTAACGCCCCCCTTT
>JAWXUK010000174.1:0-4510 GCA_044432785.1 Eubacteriales bacterium
AGCATCTCAAGCCTTTCTTGCTTATCTCATTTTCCCAAGATGGGAGTCTTATCCCTCCCCCGAAGAGGAGGGATAGTCTATCTTAATTAACCAGATAGTCCAGCCAGTGCCGAACTTTGCGAGTTCATCTCAGACATCAGCACCTCAAGACGAGAGAACTGTGCTTGATAGGTGTTGACTTTATCGGTCAGCTTATCCTGCCAAGTCTCAATGAGCTCGGTGAATTTATCAATTTGAGTTTGCAGGGTATTATCAAGGAGGGAGAGGGAGTTTAGCTCACTTCCAGCCTTGGTGACCAAGATACCTTTCGCAGAACCGGTCAAACTTGCATACTCGTCAATTCTCGATTTCAGATTGGTCATCAAACCATTCGTGCTAGCCCCAGCCTCAGTAGAGTTAGTGAAGGCATTTTTCACACGGTCAATGTCGGTCTCGATCATTGCAGTGAGTTTATCCTTATCCACTGTGATGTTAGAAGAATAATCCTCGAAGGAGAAGGATGTATCAATTCCCATTGCCGATAGCTCGGAACCGTTCAAGGCACTCGAGAACGCAGAACTCAAGCTAGTGTAGAGAGAGCGCAAGGTGCTATCTCCGAAGAGCAAACCAGCCTTGATCTCTTCCTCACGTTTTGCAAGGACATCATCAGAGAGTTCAGCTGCTTCGGCATCGGTGTAAGGTTTGAGCTCGTTACCAGAACTATCAGTGGCTGTCATGGTGGTGAATGCCTTCTTCAAGGTAGACATCATCTCGTTATAGTCATCCACCATTGCCACAATGGCATCCACGATTTTATCGGTATCAGTGGTCTTCTCAAAGGTGATAGACTCCACTTCGGTCAAATTGCCAGCTGCTTTATCAGCCTCGTAATCTGTAAGATCCGTGATTGGATCCCCATTGGCATCTTCATTATTAAAGGTACCTTTGATGGTGACCGTCATGCCGTCGATGTTGATGGCATTCTCGGTGCGCTCCAACAGAACTTCCGAGCCGTTGACGGTTGCAACCACCAAAGCGTTGACACCAACCTCTTGGGACATGGTGCCCTTCGACACAAGCACGTTAGCATCGTCATAAACATCTTCTGTGCCGAAAATCGCTGCAGCCAAGTCACCTTCCATGGTAATCTCACTGTTCGCACCAGTGGTATTCGAGGTCATGATGATTTTACCTGTCATCGCAGAGTAAGAAACATTGACCCCAGCATCACTGCTGTTGATCTTACTAAACACAGCAGAAAGGGTATCATCCTCTTGCACCAAAATTTCAGTGTCATTGATGGTGAGAATTTTACCTAGGATAGGATTGTTATCCTCGTCCACACGAACATAGCCATCACCGAAATCATAAACGGCATTCCCTTCGCTATCGACGTGACCATCCTCGTCAGCATTGAGGGTAACATCACCGATTGCAGCAATGGTATCGCTACTGGAGAAGAAGCTATCCCCTAAAATATCGCTCATGGATTGAGTGGTATCGAGGAAGTTTGTAGCCGTGCTACCAAGACCCAGTGCCTCACCAGCCGCAGAGACAATGGCAAGGGTGCTCGAAGTACCATCATTATCATTGAGCATGTTAAAGCTAAGTTGCAATTCACCCGACACATCGGAAGCATTGGACACCTCGAAAACATCTTTACCGTAACATTTCGCAAGTTCGGTATTGAGGTGAGAAACAATTGCATCGTTCACAGCATCAATACCGGTCACAGCTACGCCATTGACCAGATAGCCACCCGCAACAGCAGGATCTTCCTCAATGGTAGGAATAGTCACGGTACGAGATACTCCGTTATAAGTAAAGGTCATATCTTTTCCCGAAATTTGATCTGCAACGTTGGTTTGTGCAGAAAGTGCAGTTCCAGAACCAACCGAAATGCTATCACAGCCATCGTAGGTACCTAGGTTAAGACCGAGCACGGAGGTGATACTATCCGAAGCACTTTTAATGTTGACCGTGTTGCCTGCGCTCAGCCCAGATCCTTCGGTAAATTTCAAGGTTCCACCACTGACATCGACCGCAATACATTCCGAACCTTTATAAGAGGTGCCGTTGATTGTAACGCTCTGTTCATCAAGTTTTTCGGTGATAGCCTTGGCAAGGGCTTCGGCTTTTTCCGCTGCAGTGGCATCGACGGGTAGATCGTTAAAGTCCGCACTGGTAAAATCAATGCTAATGGAGGTACTACCAACTTCAAAGGTCATGGAACCTGTCATATTACCGGTCAATGTGTCAGACTCTAGTTTGACAGCATCTGCAGTGATAGAACCAGTGTTCTCTTTCCAAAGCTGGCTCGACTCCACACGGCTCGAAGTAGCAGTTTGTAGCACACGATCAATGGTGACGGTACTATCCGTAGTGCCCGAGGTGGAAACCTTATCAGCATAAGTACCAGAGGATACATAGTTCACAGCACTGGTAAAGAATGCAGAAGACGAGAGGTTGGTCTCAGGACTTGTATAGGAAGTATACTTGCTTGTGAATGCGTTTAAGTCGGCAATAATCCCACGGAAAATATCCTGTTGATAAGAGAGCAAGGTGGAGCTTTGTTGGAATCCGTTGATTTTGGTGCTATAGCTATCCACCAAACTCTCGATCATTCCCTCGGTATCCAGTCCACTCACCAGACCAGAAACGACATTAGGATTGTTATACAATCCACTCAAACCAGAAACACTTGACATAATGAAATCTCCTTTTTCATATAAAAATTCAATCTTTATTGTTGTTTCACAGGGTGCCCTATGGCGACGAAATCTCTCCCCGAAATCCTTCTCCGAAAAAAATTTCAAAAAGACACCGCAAAACTCTATACTTTTTTATCGACATGTACTATAATAAAGTTAATACATTTTCACAAAATACTTATAGAAAAGTTTTCTTCGGAATTAGGAGGGGTTTCATTGTCTACCATTATTGCAGTCACAAACCAAAAAGGTGGGGTCGGAAAGACCACCACATCAGGGGCGCTACTCGCTGCCCTCGGCCTTCGTGGGGCACGTGTCCTCGGGGTCGACCTCGACCCACAGGGCAGCCTCGGCTTCTGCATGGGGCTCGACATCGACAAATGCGCCACCATCTTCGACGTCATGCAGGGCAAGACCGTGGTCACCGATGCCATCGCCTCCACCGAGTGTGGCGACATCATCCCATCCAATATCCTACTCTCCTCGGCCGAGCTCGCCTTCACCGAGAGTGGACGTGAGTTCCTCCTCAAAAATGTCCTAGCCGAGGTCTCGGACTTCTACGACGTCATCGTGATCGATACCCCCCCAGCCCTCAACATCCTCACGGTCAACGCCTACGTCGCCTCGGATAGCCTCATCATCCCCATGGCACCCGAAATTTTAAGTCTCCTCGGTGTCACCCAAATCCGTGACACCATCGAAACCGTGCGCCGTCACTATAACCCCGACCTCAAGGTCCTCGGGGTACTCCTCAACAAATTCAACTCTCGCTATAACCTAAACCAAGAGGTCCTCGAGATGACAAACCAAATCGCCCTCCAACTGCGTAGCAAGGTCTTCCACGCCAAAATCCGTGCCAGTGTCTCGGTCGCCGAAGCCCCAGCCCACGGTGAGAGCGTCCTCACCTACGCTCCACGCTCCAAACCATCCGAGGATTTCCAAGCCTTAGTGGACGAAATTCTAGGGGACAAATTCCCACGTCGTGCCTAACCACGACCCTCACTACATTACAATAAGGAGTGCTCCGTTATGGCAATCGGCAAAAAGACCAATAAAACCAGCAAAACAGCCCACGTCCTCAACTTAATCACCTCAGAGGTTGACCTTCCCTCAAACGAGCACAAATCCGAGGTTGCCCCTCCGGTTTCCGACTTCAGTCAACCCCCTGCCCCCCGACAACTCTCTGCCGAATCCGAGGAATTCTCAGGAGAAACCCTTTCACTCGATTCCCCTCCCATGCAGCCACAACAAGCACAGCAACCCCAGTATCAGCCACAGCAACCTCAGTTTCAGCCTCAACAAGCACAACAACCTCAAATTCAACCCCTACAAGCACCATCGCAAACCCAAGAGCCTCAATTCCAGCCTCTCCAAGCCCCTCCACCCCCTTTGCAACCTCAATCCCAGCAGCCCCCTCAGCTCATCCCCGAGGCACAACTCTCCGACCAAATCCAAGGGGCACTCAGCCACCAAGCAGGCGAACCTCAAGATGATCTCACCCTCGAGCCCATCCTCCCTAGCGCCGACCCCTCGCACACACCCAATATCATCTCTGTCAATGAAAACGATACTGCGTTATCGTTACAAATACAAGACGCCCTCTCGTTAGACCTCTTCGAACAGCTCGAAAAGGATGCGCTCTTCGCCCCCACCATCCCTCTCGAGCACCTCCCACAAAAGCCACTCGACCCCCAAACAGAAGAGCTCTCCCTCGAAGACATCCCCCCAACCCTCTCGCAACCACAAGCCCACCTCGAGCCACAACTTCCCCCCGTTCTCGAGGTGCAACCCGATCCACTCCCACTCGAACCCATCACCCC
>JAWXUK010000175.1:0-4496 GCA_044432785.1 Eubacteriales bacterium
CCTCGCCATTGAGCAAAATTGGTATAGCGTAGGTATTATAGGTATCTCCCTCGTAAGATAGTTCCATATAACAGAAATATCCGTCTAAACTTCCCCAAACACCACGGAAATTATCGGTAAAGGTGCAGGTTTCCCAATCTACATACAGGTCATTGTCATATCCCAAACAGAGGAGCGAATCTGTGTAGTAATCGATGTAAAAGAGTTCAAATCCCACGGTCGAGAGGACGTCGTATGCCTCTGGTCCCAAGGTCATCACGGCATTTGCATTGCTATCCACCGTGACCGTCGCATCTTCATATTGTAGCGCTGTAGTTGTGAATTTTTGTGGAGCTTCTATTTTAGGAAGTGGTTCACTCGTATCAGGACCGAGCCCTCCTAGCGAATCGTTGAGATATGCCAGTCCTTCTGCGCTCAATTCCCCTGATAATCCATAATCGAAGAGGTATTCCACTGCTTGACTAGGTGCAAATGCTGTGTAGACATTGAAATTCGAATCATCTCCGTCATAATAATAGTAGGTAGCGAGTCCATAGGAATCGCTCCGCATAGGCCCTTTGACGTTATATTCCACACAATGATCAATTGCTTCTGCAAGAATGTGAGAGTTTTGTGGCAATATTTCCGATGTTTGACGTGCTAAGTCCCCCAAATCAACCATGTTTGTGTAACCTTCACGACGGTTGTTCCCACCATAATTTTCGGAGGCTGTCGCTGACTGCGCAAACTGCGTGAAAAATCCACTGTTTGAACTTGCTTGGATCAATCCTTCTAATCCATATTGCTCGAAAACGGTCAACAAATAAGGGATTTGAGCCAAATTCACCACCGAAAGGGTCACTTCGTCCTCTATCTGGTATCTCACACAATCCTCGTAATAATTATCGCAGATGGCGATACCAAGTTGCGAGGGGGATAGTTGTGGATTATCCGCTAAATCTTCAATAAAACCGTAATTCCAGCCAATACCTGGTTCTAAATCTTCGGATGCCACCATATATTCTGCTAAGTTCGAGAAGATATAGGCTGTATCTAAGGTCGCCATGAGGCAAGCATCAAATCCGATGATAGCAAAGGGAGGATCGTCGTGATTTTCCTCGTAAACCGAGGTGAAAGCGTGATAAATTTCGGGCAATGTGAGGGAATCATCCCCATAATTCTCATCAAAAGCCACTCCTGAGATGGAACCTCCACCATGATTCCAAAAGTTAAACATGGCATTTTTTGCAGGGTAATTTTCCTTTGCAAAGATCAGAAAATCTGCGAGGGTTTCTGCCTCACCCATGTTGGCATTTGCCGATTCGTGCACCAAGGAAAGCCCCGAACTGTCATACAAATAGCGCTGAATTTTATCCTCTTCCACCACGTCATTTTGCCATTGTTTTGCTCCACCTGTTTGGATGAGCACTTGTACGTTGGAAGGGAGTGTCACCGAAAGCATTTCTGATAAATCATCGGTGGCAGCGCCATAGTCGCTCTCTAAATCCGAGCCACATAAATACCAGTAAATTACCCAATCCACATCATCATTTGTAAATGTTTGGCTATTATCATAGTTGATTGGTTGAAAGTCACCCGAGACACTCACGGTATTCTGCTTTCCTGCGACCTCAACCAATTCCTCACCTTGGCTATTTTGGCTTCCACTCGGACTTGTCTCCCCTTCTGGAATTTCTTGTCGCCAGTCTGTGGTGGTTTGGTCATCAACCGTTTCTAAGAATCCCGAAACAAACGCAAAAACAAGCATGAAACCGAATAAGGTTGCTGGAATGCCCACTAGGGCGAGTAAAATTTTCTTCATTGGACTTTTTTTCATATCATAATACCTTCTGTTCGTATATCACTTTCTTTTACGTTTGCAGATATCCCACCAAAAATTCTTTGAAAACACTAGAAATCGCACGAACGACTTGCTCATTTTCCCCTGAGGCTAAGGTTGTGAGTATGGTGTCATCGTCGATGATGGCTGTGCTGATCGACCCTAAGATCTGGGCTGTGATTGGTTTTTCCTCCTTCGGAAGTAACATCACGATGATCACGGAAATTCCTCGCAAAGAGGGGTGGGCAAAGGGGGTGAGCTCCTCTGTGAGGTATAGTCGCAGTTGTGGCTCGTATACCCCTTCGGTTTTTCCATGGAGGAGGGCAAAGCCCATTTCTGGAAAGATTTGGGTGGAGAGTTTTTCACGTTCCCACAGGTCTGTTGAGATGAGTTTTGCGCAAGTGGGGTTTGTGGCACAATGGTCGGCAATGAGGGAAATGGTGTTCTCTAGTGGGATTTCTTTGGGTAAGCGAGAGATTGCAAATCTATCCAAAATCCCCTTCATCAGGCCTGAAATTTCGAAAAATTCCTCTAATTCCGATTGTCTTGAGGGGGATATTTTCTTTTTACGTTCGGTGTGTTCCCATTCTTTGAGGGTTTTGCGTATTTTTTCGATATCGGCATCGCTAAGCAAAGGGCTGACCTCCACCACAGGGATTCCACAGTTTTTGAGGCTGACGGCACTCACGAGGAAATCTTCTCGCTCGTAGACTGATGAGACCAGTTCTCGCTTTCCATAGGAGGTGAGTGAGATACGATCTTTGAATATTTTGACCAATTTTGAGTACATCATATGGGAAATGCCTATCCCACTCGAGCAGACAAGTCCCACATTTACGGTGCGACGTTGGACTGATTTTTCCTCTAATCGCACTAGGGCTGCCCCAAAATGGAGTGTTATAAACCCAATTTCTCCCTCTGGTATGGTTTTTCCTAGGGTCTTTTCCATCACTTCTGCTACTTTTTGGCATTTTGTGAATATATCGAGGTAATTTTCTTTAATTTCTGGTAGTATAGGGTTGTGAATTTCCATTTGATAGGTGAGACGAACTAAAGTGGGTTGCAAATGTGCGATCAGTCCATGGAGAAATTCCTCGTCCTGTTTGAGGTGAAATGCCTTCTCTGGGTCGAATGCATAGATCATTTCATCCATCAGATTTTTAAGGTCTCTGCCCTGAAATTGAAGTGTTTTTTCCACATCTTTTGATATTTTCTCCTGCTTTGATCCCTTGATATGGAGGCAAATATAGGCTATTTCTCCCTTTGGTACGGTAAACTCGAATTCCTCTTCGAGTTCCACTGCAATTTTCTCTGCGAGCTCGTAATCTTGATCCTGTGGGAGGGGGAATGTTTGCTCTTGGAGGATGTGTTCCCCCTGTAACATACGGTTGACGGAAATACTCAAGTGAATCACAAGCCCCTGATATGAACTTTGTGTCAGGGTTGTGATTTGGGGGTGTTCCATCCCTTCGAGGGCAGAAAACACTCGTTTTATGACGTCTTTATTCAAAATTTGTGGGATTCCCACCTGTTTAAGCTGGGAATAAAAAGGAATTTCCTCTAATTCATCATGATATGCCTCTTCGATGAGTTGGCTATGCATATTTTCTCGAATAAAGGCACGGATCGCACGACGACGACTCTCTTCTGAGCCTTCAAGCCAGATCCCTGTCCCTAATTTGCGACAAATTTTAAGATGAAGAGCGGTAAACCAGTCGTCTAAGCTCTCTAAATCGGCGCTAATTGTGGCTTCACTCACCTTAAATTCGCTGGCAAACCAATATAGTTTTTGGACACCACTTTCTGTCAATAGAAGTAAAATCAATCGTTTTCTGCGATAGGTGCGATGACTCACGTTAATTTCTTCGTCCTGATTGAGCTCTTCGAGGAGTTTCTCTCTCCCCTCCCCTTCAATCCACACTCCTACCCCTGTTTTCGAAGCAAAGGTGAGATCATATTTTTTTAAGAGAGTGGGGAGTCCTTCGAGTTCTCGTTGTACGGTGCGCTTGCTGATTTCTAGCTGCTCTGCAAGTTTGACCACAGAAATGGGACTCTCCTGTGCGAGCATGACCTTTAGTAGTTGCTTTGTTCTGCTATCCATGTGAACACCTCCAAAAAGTAAGTTATATTCGCTCTTTGTTCTGGTTTTTTCAATCTATTAGGATATTTTATTGTTATGACTCCTAGTACAGCATAAAAAAATACTGTATTAAGAAATTTCTTTCCTAATACAGTATATCAACTTTATTTCAAGCTGTCAATGAGCTCGTCATATTGTGGTGCATTCATAAAGTTTGTGATTAGCACCTGACGTGCTGTGGGGTTGCTGTTGCGTGCTCGTTCTTGTAGGTTTTCGTGGGTGACCACGATTTGTACATCGCCTGGAATGGTGGAGACCGAGGTATGGATCACTTCGATCCCTGTGATGTTTGCCTTTTCCATTTTTTTCCGTAGGACCGAGGCTCCCATCGCCGAGGATCCCATTCCTGCGTCGCAGCAGAATGCAATCTTTTTGATGACCACGTTGGTATCGATTTCTTGAGGAGCTTGAGGGGCTGTTCCCTTTGCCTCGCTTTTCATGGCGTCTTTTTTTGCCTGTGCCTCTTCGAGAGAGACATCTTTGCCCATGAATTTGACCATTGGGAGGGCTACCAAGAAGGATACCAAAGCCGAAACC
>JAWXUK010000176.1:0-4491 GCA_044432785.1 Eubacteriales bacterium
CCTGTCCCTACCGATAAAGTGATCCGTGATCGTGTGCAACTGGGCGGAAATATGCGCTATAAAGGGTTGATCACCTGCTGTACCCGTTTGATGAACTTTATCCCTGTAACTGCTGAACTTGAGAAACAATACATGGACAATGTGACCATTGATTGTACCCTTATGGCAAAATCCAAACCTGGTGCTGGATTTGCAGAGGTCCTCGAAGAGGGTCGTAAAAAATATGAAGCTCTGGGGTATGCCGAGCAATTTAATCTACACCATCAAGGTGGTCCTATCGGCTATGTGGCCCGTGATTATCGTGTGGATAGTGGTACCCCTGGTGTCATTCAAGAAAATCAAGCATTCTGCTGGAACCCCTCTATCTCTGGGACAAAGAGCGAGGATACCGTCATTGTGAGCTCGAAGGGGATCACCCCTGTGAGTCGTCCTGTGATTGCGCCTAGCTTTACCCTTGAGGTGGAAGGTCAGACCTTTACACGTTCTAAAATCTGGACGGCATACTAATGAAAATTTTGTTGCCCTTGGATATCTCTTCCCCTGGGAAGGACTATTTGACAAAATTGGGCTATGAATTGATCATTGGGTCGGGGATCGACCAAGAGACCGTAGCACGAGAGATTGAACCCTGCGTGGGGCTACTCCTGCGCACAAGTCCCATCAATGCCTATGTGCTGGAACGTGCCCCTAACCTTAAAGTAATTGGGCGACATGGGGTAGGGGTGGACAACATTGATCTGGAGTGCGCCACCAAACTTGGCATTGCTGTAACCAATTCGCCACTGGCAAATTATGAATCGGTGGCAGAACATGCAGTGGCCATGATCTTTGCATGTAGTCGTCGAGTGGTGGAGATGGATCATTTCTCACGCTCGGGGCAGTGGGCAGAGCGCATGAATCCCCAGATCGAAGATGTGGCTGGCAAGACCATCGGCATCGTCGGGCTGGGTCGGATTGGACTTGCAACTGCGCAGAAATGTGCCCTTGGACTATCCATGAAAGTGGTGGGCTATCGAGCGAAAGAGGGGGTGGAACTCCCTGATTACATCACCCCTGTGGATTCCCTTGAGGAGTTGCTACAATGCTCGGATTATGTCTCGCTTCACATCCCTTCGGGGGAGAAGAATCGCTATCTGCTTGAGAAAAAGCATTTCGAGATGATGAAAGAGGGGGCTATCCTCATCAATACGGCGAGGGGCGACCTCTATCACGAGGAGGACCTCTACCATGCACTAAACTCTGGGCGCTTGCGTAGTGTTGGGGTGGATGTGTTGGCGCAGGAACCTCCTTCGGTGGACAATCCACTCTTTTCGCTGAAAAATCTCATCATTTCTCCTCACTGCGCAGCCCTCTCGCAAGGGGCAGCTGATCGGATGGGACTGGATGCTGCCTTGGGGATTCATCAAGTGCTTACAGGGGTTTCCCCTACCTGGCCTGTCAATCAAATATGAGTTTTAGAACCTGTATTTTCCTGAGGGAGAATGCAGGTTCTCTCTTTGCGTGGATATCTCGTGAAAGAAAAACCTTTACTTTCAAAATAAACTGCTGTATAATGAAGGATATAGTTTGAAAAGAGGAGGGGATTGCCTTGAAAGGGAAAAAACAGCATCAGCAACAATTTGATACCGTTAGTATGGATAAGGATTTTGAGATTTTTCACTACTTTGATGGCCCTCAACTCGAGGTAGGGCGAAAAATTCACATGCATCACCATCAATTTATCGAAATTTATTTTCTGCTTGAGGGGAGCGTGACCTATCAAATTCGAGACACTTTTTTCTCGCTCGAGTCGGGAGATATTCTACTTTTTCACGTCAATCAGCCTCATTGTCCTATTTTTGAGAATTATCAGCAACGTTATGAGCGAATTGTACTACGGGTTGCCCCTCGGCTATTAGAGGAACTATCCTCGGAGCAGAGCGATTTGAGTAGTGGGTTGCAAGAGGAATATTTGGGGGTCTATCGGTTTGAGCCTGAGGTGCGTAACCACATTCGATTGCTGCTGAGTAAATTATTATTGGTGCAAGAGGATGCTCGATTTGGGAGTGATTTGCTCGCTCGTGCCTATTTGCAACAACTTATTGTGGATATTAACCGTTATCACTTCCAAAGAAATGAGAAAAAAGAAGAGTTTTCGAGTTCGGTGAAGAAAAGTCAGATGATCGAGCAGATCAATCAGTACATTGAAGAAAATTTGGACAAACGACTCACAGTGGATGAGCTATGTGAACAGGTTTTTTTGAGCAAATATTATTTCATGCGATTTTTTAAGGAGATGACTGGGACTTCGGTTTACCGTTATGTCATGCAAAAACGACTGCAAGAGACCATTTTGTTGATGGAATCGGGGACCCCACCCACAACGGCATGTTTGCAATGTGGTTTTGGGGATTATTCCAGCTTTTTTCGAGCATTTAAGAAACAATTTGGCTTTTCTCCAACACAATATTTTTCTGCGAGCGAAGAATAAGGTTGCAAGTCCGTCTGTAAGAGAGTGCTCTCTTATGGGGGACTTGCTTTTTTTGGCGAAATATGGTATCATAATGTGGTAAGATAACTAGCTAGTGAGCCCTTTTTTGAGTTGGGTTTGCATGAATTTGATGGAGGTGGACACTTTGAAAATTGCAATGTTAGGAAGTGGTGCGATGGGGATGCTTTATGGTGGGTATCTCTCGCAACAACATGAGGTATTCATGATGGCTCGTGACCCGGCGAAAGTGGATGGGATGAATCAAAACGGGATTCAAATCGAGAAGCTTGATGGGTCGGTTGAGACCTATCATCCGAAAGCGTATCTATCCGGCGAGGAGCTTGGAGAAATGGATCTGGTGGTTTTGTTCGTCAAAGCCCCTCACTCTCGTTCGGCTTTGGAAGAAAATCGGTCGTTAATTGGGAAAAATACCTTTTTGCTCACCCTACAAAATGGGTCTGGTCATCAAGAGATTTTAACCGAATTTGCCGAGAAAGAAAAGTGCGTGATTGGGGTGACACTTCTAAACAGTGCGATCCTTGCACCTTCTTTTGTGAGACATGGGGGGACCGGTGCGACAAATATTGGTGTGCTTTTTGGGGATATCGCTAGTATTGCACCCATTTCAGAGGCATTTAATGGCTGTGGGATTGTGACTCATGTGCAGGAGAATATCAAGAAATTGGTGTGGGAGAAGCTCTTTCTCAATTCATCGATGAGCATGCTTACTGGAGTGCTGCAGGTTTCGATGGGGTATATGGGAGACAATCCTCATGGGAATGACCTGATGAGAAAGCTACTCCATGAGTCGGTTTCGGTGGCGAATGCCGAGGGATTGGATTTTGAAGAAGAGAAGGTTTACGAGAAGGTAATGGCTGTTTTGAACGAAAACAAAGGAGGATTGACCTCGGTTTATGCCGATATGCGTGACGGTCGCCGAACCGAAGTGGAGACACTGAGTGGGGCTGTGGTGCGTGCCGGTAAGGCTGTTGGGGTGGAGACCCCCTCCCATGCTTTTTTGGTGAGTCTGATCCATGCCATGGAGGATATCAAGGCGTAGACCTGAAAAAATGCGCAAAAAAGAGAGACCTTTCAAGGAGAAAGGTCTCTCTTTTTGTTGTTTGGTTAGATTAACCGACGAGGGCTCCACCGAGGTTTTTGCACTCGGTGAGTTCGTCATCCCCTGGGGTTTCGTTGCAGATATAGTGCTCTGCAACAGTGATGTTGCAGTCTTCTGCTTCTGCGACCCAGGTGCGCATCCACTCGCCATCGCCCCAGCCATAAGAGCCGAAGAGGACAACTTTTTTGCCAGAAAGAGCGGATTTGACTCCGTCCCACATAGGTTGGAATTCGCTCTCTTCCAGGACTTCAGCACCCATAGAAGGGCATCCGAAGGCGAAGCCTGCGTAGTCGCCAAGGCTTGCTGGTGTGAGGTCGCCACAAGAGACAACAACTGCCTCGCCACCTTTTGCGTTGATTCCTTCCACCACGGCAGCTGCCATTTGTTCTGTGTTTCCTGTGCCGCTCCACGACACAACTGCAAATTTGCTCATAATAAATTCTCCTTAAAATTTTAAAGTGTGGGCATGGTTGCCCTATATCAACCGACTACAGTGAGGCGGTTCATATCAAATCCTTGTGCGTATCGATCGAGATAGATGGTGACACATTTTTTGTAACGTGCGAAGAGACGAAGGGCGTGCTCGGGATTGGTATAGACCTTCCAACAGCCACTGATTTTGAAGTTTTTTCCTTGATTTGCGATGAATCCACGGATATCTGCGAGTGGATATCCGAGAAAGACACCGATTTCATGAGGGAAGTCGGCTGCATCGAGGTGTTCCTCTAAGATCGAGAGTGCCGAGTCGAGGTCGAAATCGTGATAGTCGAAGTCATGGAGGAATCTTTGGATTTGGGGGGTTTGGAGTGCCATTTGGAGTTGATTTTTGCGAAATATGTAGATAAGGGCTGTGGTTTCGGTATGACGAAGCAGACGAACATGGACACCCTTGGGGTTTAGT
>JAWXUK010000177.1:0-4479 GCA_044432785.1 Eubacteriales bacterium
CCATTTCAACTATAACTAAGTGGAAGATAGTATATTCAAGTGAATTTTACTTCTTCAACTCCGATATTGTCTCATGGTTTAGCGGAGAATACAAGACGGGGGTAGGGTTGACGCTTACACTTAAGCAGTATAGTTCGTAATATTACGCTCTTTCTATGATTTTCTCTTTACTTAGTCGAGATTTAGGAAGCATTTTATTATAATCGTCCTCTGCGGAATAGCCTAAAGAAACAACCACAGAAGCTGTATATCCTTTTTCACGCAATCCAAATTCCACGTCGAGAGCCTTCATATCAAATCCTTCCATTGCGATAGAGTCTAGCCCCATTGCAGCTGAACCGAGTAAAAAATTCCCTAAATTTAGATATACCTGTTTATCAGCCCAATGTTGAAAATCTTTGTAGTCCAGCTTGTGCATAGACGCAAACATACTGCGTGCGCTGTGATTTTGTTCTTTGAAGTCTTTTTGTGGGAAACGACCGTCTTCATCCTCTTTTTCGAGCACTTCGAGAAGATATTCCTCTGTTAGGTCGATTTTTGATGCAAAAATGATACTAACAGCAGCATCTTCAACCTTTTTTTGATTAAAGGAGTAGATGCCGTGCGTACCTTTCATCATACGATTCTTTCCTTCCTCAGTGTGAACCAATATGAAGTGCCAAGGTTGTAAATTTGTTGAAGAAGGTGAGAGTTGTAGTAAATCTTCAAGTTGCGATAGTTGTCCTGTAGTGATTTTTTTGTTAGCATCAAAAATTTTAGCAGAATAACGATTGTTCAGAGTGGTTAAAATGTCCATAATAGACCTCCAAATAAAATATAGTATCATTATAACTCGTTTATAACAATACTATACATGGTTGGAATTTACAAAATTAATTTTCAATTCTGAGCAATTAAATCCAAAAATATTTCAGTCAACAATGAAATGTTTTTGGATATTTTCTGTAAATTTAGTGTAAAACGAATTCATTCATTCATATTAATTATTTTTCTGCATCGCTAAAATTTTCTCCAAAAACACGATATCAGCAGGACAAAAAGTGAAGTTTTGTATTTCATTTGTTGTGATCCAACGCATATCATTATGTTCGAGGAGCTCAAGAGTACCACTTTGAATGAACCCTTCTAGTAGGGTTAAATGTACTTTTCCGTAAGGATATGTATGGTTAACGTCCATGAAAATATCACCTACAGTTAGTGTGATGCCCAACTCTTCTTGACATTCACGCACGAGAGCTTGCTCGAGGCTCTCTCCAATTTCTACCTTTCCACCCACAAATTCCCAGAGTAGGGCAAGAGGTTTTCCTTCAGGACGTTGACAGATGAGGAATTTATCCTCTTGACAAATAAGAGCTGCTACAACTTCAATTACTTCTTCCATTCATTTATCACCATTTTCATTTATTTTAAAATTCAATTTTATAGTTGACTTACTTTTTGCAGTGTCTCGGCGATTGCTCCCTCGATCACTAAATCACAGGATAGGGAAAGAGGTGTTTTGTTGATTACCACCAATTTATTTCCACGGTAATAATTAACGAAGGATGCAGCCGGATAGACAGCCAAAGATGTCCCGGCAATGAGGAGCATATCGGCATCTTGAATGGCTTTCACAGCTTGATGCACGGTCTTTTCTGGTAAACCTTCTTCATATAACACAACATCAGGCTTGATGAGTCCTCCACAATCGCAATAAGGACGATTTAGCCGCAATAAATCCTCAACGTAGTAGAATTTATGACAATTGACGCAGTAATTACGTGCTACACTACCGTGCAATTCGTAAACTTCTTTACTTCCGGCTAGATAGTGAAGATTATCAATATTTTGTGTAACAATTGCACGTAGTTTCCCTTGTTTTTCTAATTCAACTAAATAATGATGAGCGAAATTGGGCTTTGCCTCTAAATTAATTAGTTTATCTTGATAAAAAGCGTAAAATTCCTCTGTGTGGGTCTCAAAAAAAGTATGTGATAACATGGTTTCAGGAGGATATTGATACTTTTGATGATAGAGTCCATCAACACTACGAAAATCTGGAATACCACTTTCTGTTGACACCCCAGCACCACCGAAAAAAACGATGTTCTCGCTTGTATCAATCATTTCTTTTAATTTTTTTAACATTATGAACTCCTAAAGAAAATATTTATTTTAAGTATACATCATTATATCATATTTATCAAGTAGAAATTAGTTGAGTTTATTTTTGCTGAAAATGTAAAAAGTGATGAAGGGTGAATTCTCTTGACATTTTCATTAAAATAAGATAAAATGGAATCAATTATCGTAGAGAAAATAAAAGTTAATTTCAATATTGTGGTATTTAGGAGAAAAAATATGAATTATTGTGAAATGAGAACAAGAGTCCAAGAAACTGCCGTCATGGCTTATCAAGAAAAATTAGTGGCAGGTACGAGTGGAAATGTGAGTGAATTTGATAGAAAAGAAGGAGTAATGGCCATTACTCCTTCGGATTTGTCATACAAAATCATGAAACCTGAAGATATCGTGATCATGAAATTAGATGGTGAAATTATTGAGGGCAACTGGAACCCCTCCTCTGAATGGAGATTGCATGCAGGGATTTATGCAGATATGGAGGATGTCAACGCTGTGGTACACACTCACTCTCCATATGCCACCAGTTTTGCAGTGATACACGAAAATATTCCTGTTATTTTAATTGAAATTCTACCTTTTTTAGGAGGAGATTTACGTCTTGCGAAATTCGGATTGCCGGGCACATTTGAAGTTGCGACCAACGCTGTACAGGCGATGACAAATCCACGTCGCCATGCTTGTTTGCTTGAAAATCATGGGGTCGCAGTGGTAGGGGCATCGCTAGAACAAGCGTATATTCGTGCAGTTTATGTGGAAGATGCTGCAACCATTTATCACTATGCCCGGCAAGTTGGACACCCAAAATTAGTGAGTTACGAAGCAGAAAAAGAACTGCGTAAACGTTATAAATTAGACGAAAATAAAGGATCAGTTCACCACTAATTTATTTGTTTTCTTCAAGAATTTAGCAGGAATTAGCTGATCTAGCTTCCAAGTAATGTTCATGGGTCGTGAACCCTGATGACTGATGTAGTTTGCTGTACCTAAAAATGTGTATGGGGAGGCAGTTTTGCTGAGTTTATCGTCTTTGAATTCTCGCACAAATAGTAGGATTTTATGGCCATTTTCCTGCTGTTTTTGATATCTCAAGCCGGTTGCTGAGGTTTCAGAGGTAGTACTTTGACTTTGCCAGTGAAATAATATGTCATTGATAGAATAATCGTGATACATGGTAGTAGGGGAGTAGTCTTTGTCAGATTTATTTAGGGTGACAAAAAAGACATCAATTTTCTTGTCAGGGAGAAATTTAACCCCCTCACGTACCGTAGAAGGCTTCATAAAGTCACGAGCAGTCTTTTCTAAGTGAATATAACAACCTTTTGGAACCGAAACAAAACCTTCTTTCAGCTCTCGCTGCACTCCTTTTGTAGAGTTAGAAAGTAGGACGGAAAATTTATCCTCGAAATTATACTTTTTATGTGCTTGACCGATGAAATCCAACACGGTGAGGCATGCTTTTCCTTCGGATAATCGCAATCCACGTCCTAATTGCTGTAAAAATACAGTGAGAGACTCGGTAGGCCGCAAAAATAATACCGTGTTGATTTCTGGAATATCTACCCCTTCATTGTAAATATCCACCACAAAAATGAAACGTACCTCCCCTTGAACAAGTCTGGTTTTGGCTGAAGTTCTCGCTTCATCTGTGGATTTTCCAGTTAAAACCATGGAGGAAATCCCAACTTTGTTGAATTGTTCCGACATAAATTGGGCATGAGCCACAGAAATGCAGAATCCTAAGCCTTTAACTTCATTTAAGTCTGTGACATATTTTTGCAAAGAAGCCACCACCAAACCGGCCCGTTGCTGTGCTACTACACCAGAAAAGGTGTATAAATTTGAGAGCTCTGTTCGGTCATAGCCACCACGAGCCCAAGTAAGATCGTTTAAATCTGCGGTGTCAGTGACCCCGAAATACTGAAATGGAGCCAATGATTTTCTGTCGATGGCCTCTGGTAAGCGAATTTCTGCGGCGATTCGTTGATTAAAATAGGTTAAAATATCGCCCCCATCCATACGCTCTGGCGTTGCGGTAAGCCCCAATAAAATAGTAGGCTGATAATGACGGAGTAACCCCTGATAGGTAGGTGCAGCGGCATGGTGAAATTCGTCAACCACAATGTAGTCATAGAAGTCTGGGGTTGTTTTTTTCGTAAAATCCTGAGAATTGAAGGTTTGAATCGAGATAAATAGATGATCAATGGTGTCTGGTCGGTGATTACCAACAAAAAGAGTACCAAAGTTTGGATTTTTCAGTACACCACGGAAGGTGTGTAGACTTTGCTTCAAAATTTCCTCACGATGTGCCACAAAAAGCAGACGACAGGGACTTTGACCTTATGGCGATATATTGGC
>JAWXUK010000178.1:0-4479 GCA_044432785.1 Eubacteriales bacterium
CCATCATGGCAGGAAAATTCTGACCTACTCTCTTGGTTGCAAAACCTAGGTAGATAGTATATTATGCTGAGCTATATGCAGCTAATTGGCTGTATATATCTGTTTTTTTGTTTTTTTCCACATAATATTTTTCTGTGCATAATGGGTGTTATGTTCAGCTGAACATAACACCCATACCTCAAATTTTTGGGAGGCGGGCAGTTTGCTCTTGACAATGAGGCGGTATACATCTGGTTCAAAAATATAAGAAAGTTCCTGAATACCACCAGATGTAGGGGTACGGTGTTTTACCGTACCCTTTGCATGAGCAGAAACTGCTTCGTTTGGGCGCTTGTATCCCAGTGCTTTCGCTACATCACTGGCACAAAAAAGCACATCGCCTTTCTCGCACCCCAAGGGCACTTCCGTTGGGCGTCTAATAGGGTTCGCACTTGTCCAAATTCGGGGTTCTCAAAAATCTTGATATCGTTCATAATATTTCTCCAATCTAAAATTAGTTTTTGTTTTTTGGCATAAAGAATGTCCCACATTTTCATGTGAGACGATCATTACTGCTTCTTCAGGTCTTAGATATTTCATCCTATTCCATAGGCATCACCACCTTTCATGGTTCTGTTGTTTTTGCAACTTTTTCCTCACTTTCTTGTAGAAACGAAAAAATCACTCAATCTCTCGAAAGTCGAGAAAGTGAGTGATTTTTGTTTCTGTATTTGATTGATTTTGATAGTGCCCTCGATTTATTCGGAAACTTTAAGTGAACTGTGCCTTCGTATCGTACCTTTCTTCAGTTCACTTTTATCTACTATTTCTCTGAATTTATCGAACTGCACCACCGTTCGATCCACCGCCCTCGGTGGGGTGTTTTCCATAACCTGTTGAAATTGTGATAGAAAACGAAAAAGGCACCATCTACTAAATGAAGTAAATAGTGGCTTTTTCATGGTCTATATCGTTGTTTTAAGTAGTGCCCTCTGGAATAAGTTCTGATTTCAAGGATTTTGCGTTCTGTTTATGATTCAACTTTTTTGCTCTTTTTTGATGAGATGTGAGAGTTCAAGTCCGTTTTTACTTAAAAGCAGTCAAATGACATCAGTGAAAACCACCAATTTTTGACCGATTTAAGAAGTAACTTTTTCGAGAAGTTTTTATAGTTTTTTATAAAAAGTAGGCGGTGCAAATGATTTTTCTCAAGACTTTCTTGGATGACATCATTTGTACCGCCTAAATATGGCAGCGGGAGAAGGGCTCGAACCCTCACAAACAGAGTCAGAGTCTGCTGTGCTACCATTACACAATCCCGCCGAATACCATCATAGTATAACAAAATGAGCGAGATTTGTCAAGGGGAATTTAGTGTGAGATGGCACTGACAGGGCAGACCGTAACGCAATCTCCACACTCGTCGCAACGGTGGGGATCAATGGAATAGACCTTGTTTTCTTCGTGAATGGCGAGGAAGGAGCAGTTTTTCTTGCATTTTCCGCAGGAAATACAGGTTTCATTGTCGATGTTTAATCCTTTGAGGACGATTTGGTCGCCGTTGTAGGCGAAATAGGTGCGCTCGAGTTTGTTCTCACGAGAGGCAGTTTCGAAGTCGTAGTTGAAAATGTCGCCATGGGCTGATTGGATGCAAAATACCACCATGGCAGGGTATTTTTCTTGATCTTTGATGCAAACATCGAAAATGGGATTATTTTTTCCCTTAATCTCCTCGATAGGGACCTCAATCACACTTCCACTGAGACGAATGGCATACCCTGGTTCGAAATTTGGCATCCCTGTTTCGTCATGGGAGACCTTGGTATCGGCGCACAGTCCACAGAGTGCTATGACGCCGTTTTTCTTGAGGTGTTTGTAAAAGTGTTTGGTGTACATAGTCATAAAATAGATGCCGTCGTCGTCGTAGGCACGTAGGTGGGCGATACGGCTTTCAGGTTCTCCCTGGTGGTTGACCGTGGTGAAGCTCAAACAGCCAATTTTGTCGAATGCTTCGTAAATTTCTTGAATTGTCATAAAATCATCCATCCTTAAGATAAGTGTGGTTGTAAAAATTCAGCAAATTGTTGGTTTTGAGGGTGTTCGAGGGCTGAAATCTCTCCTTGTTCGATGATTTGGCCTTGGTCGAGGTAGAGGAAATAGTCGGCAAAGTTGCGCAGAAAACGCAGTTCAT
Source organism: Eubacteriales bacterium (assembly GCA_044432785.1). Lineage (GTDB taxonomy): Bacteria > Bacillota > Clostridia > Oscillospirales > Oscillospiraceae > JAWXUK01. Next base: position 2,171 of record JAWXUK010000178.1, read on the forward strand.
GGGTGACAAAAACAAAGTCGATCCCTTTGGTTTTGAGACGTTCCACCGATTGAAGTACCTCGAAGGTGAGCTGTGGGTCGAGAGCGGCAGTGGGCTCGTCTAGGAAAATAAGTTTTGGATTGGTGGCGAGAGCACGTGCGATGGAACCCCTCTGCGCCTGTCCTCCTGAGAGTTGACCTGGACGTTTGTCCTTGTGTTCCTCCATGAAAAGTTCGGTCAAAATCTCTTCAGCTCGCACTTTTGCCTCGGTCTTTTCCATCTTTTTGGTCTTTTCAAGGATGAGTGTGATGTTTTTTTCGAGAGTGAGGTGAGGGAAGAGGTGGTGTTGTTGGAATACCACGCCGATTTCTGCTTGAAATTCTCGTTTTTGGAGGATGGGGGATTTGTCGTTGATGAGGATGGTGCCCTTCTCTGGGGGTTCAATCCCTGCGAGCAAGCGAAGTAAGGTGGACTTTCCACACCCTGACGAGCCGATGATTCCGATTGAGGTTTTATCTCGTAGTTCGAGGGATAAATTGGAGAGAACGTTACGATTGCAATAGTTTTTGGTCAAGTTTTCGATCTTAATATTCATAGCGCAACCTTCTTTGCGAGGTATTTTGCCAAGAGGGAGAGAGGGATGGTGACAGCTAAATAGAGAAGCCACATAACATAATATCCTTCAATAATAGCGTAATTTTTATTGGAGACCACCGTCGTGATATAGGTGATTTCGTGGATGGAAACCACATTTAAGAGGGCAGAACTTTTGATGACACTGGATAGGTTATTGATAAGAGAGGGGATGAAGGGTTTGAACATTTGGGGCAGAATCACGTGGATATATTTCTGATACCACTTGAAATTATATAAATCCATCACAATATATTGATCTTTCGTGACCACGGCTGCAGTGCTCTCGAAGGCATTTGCGATGTAAGGACTGTTATACAAAATCATTGCAACGATACCGAGGAATAATTTATTATTACTGTGAAATAGCTGGCCAAAAGGATAAACCACAAGAAAAATCATAACCAAAATGGGGGTGCCCATGATTATTTCGCTAAAAACTTGGGCGATAGCACGAAAAATGACCACATTAGAGCGAATCATCACGAAGAGGAGGAAGCCGATGATGAGCCCTCCGAGCAACGTGACTGCACTGATGCCGATGGTATAGAAATAGCTTTTGATGAGGAGGTCGCTACTGCTTAAAATGAGGTCGTATCGTGGGTTTTTCGTTGTATAAAATAGAGCTAACCCTATCAATATAGCAAAAGATAGGGCGACTAAGACATATTGCAGGGTATTCCAGTGGTTTTTTTTCATCATGTTTCTCTCTCAAATCTTGAAAACCCAAGGAGGGGAGACCTCGCTGGGTTAGAGTGTGGAAAAAGCCTCGTCGGAAAAGCCTCGCAGAGTTTCCCCCACGCAAGGGGGGAAATGGAATGAAAATCAGTCTTTTTCTCTGGCTCTGTCAGAGAAAAAGCACTTCTTAAGAAAAAATGGCGACAATTTCGTCAGAAATCGAGCTGTTTTTTCTTGCGTTCCAAAATCTGTCGAAAAAGGCTATGCCTTTTTCGACAGGATAACCCAAGGAGGGGGAGCCCCTCCTTGGGTTTTGTATTAGGTGGCTGGGACGACGATGTAATCCAGTCCTAGATCATCATTTTGAAGGAATTCAGCGATGATTGGGTCGAAATCAACCGCAATTTGGTCGTAAACTCCACCCTCTTCATACATGAAAGCAATGAATTCGTTCGCTTTTTCGAGGAGAGCAGTGTTGCCCTTTTGCACAGCGAAGTTAGAGGCATCTTGTGCTTTGATACCACTGTAGACAATGGTGCTATCGGGGAAGGCTGCGTGGAAGCCGTGGACCTCGTTGGAGGCGATCAAAATATCTGCCATGCCGTTAGAGACCTCGGTGAGTCCTGTACCGATTTCGGTGACTTCGGTGACATCAATACCGTAGTTTTGAGGGTAGTAGACACCTTTGGTGCCGGATAGCCCCACGAAGTTTGCTTCGAGTGCGAAGAAATCCTCTTCTGTCATGTCGTCAGTGATGTTATTTGCTAGAGCGAAATCGCTGTTGACAAGTCCGAGGGTGTAGCTGTAACGATAAGGATCGGAGAAATCGGCTTTTTCGGCACGCTCGGGAGTTCCTGCCATGTCGGCGATTAGGATATCGACGTCACCTGTTTCAAGAGCTGGGATGAGCAGTCCGAAATCAGAGTTGACAATCTCCACTTTGACCCCGAGAAATTCACCGAAGGCATAGGAGATGGCTGGCTCGAGCCCTGCTGGGTTGCCGTCATCATCGAGGTAGG
>JAWXUK010000179.1:0-4442 GCA_044432785.1 Eubacteriales bacterium
AATATTGGCTGCATCAATTGCCCCCTCTGCCGACCCTGCCCCGACAATGGTATGGAGTTCGTCGATGAAGAGGATGATATTCCCAGCTCGCTTGACCTCTTGGATGACGGCACGCAGTTTTTCCTCAAATTCCCCTCGGTACTTGGTCCCTGCCACCATAGCCGATAGATCGAGGGTACACACCCTCTTTCCCTTGAAGTGGTATGGGGCTTCACGGTTTGCAATGAGGAGGGCGAGCCCCTCGACAACAGCAGTTTTTCCCACCCCTGCCTCCCCCACCAAAACAGGATTATTTTTCGAGCGACGAGATAGGATCTGGATCATGCGATCGAGCTCCTCTTCTCTGCCGATGACGGGATCTAATCGTCCCTCCTCTGCCATGGCTGTGAGGTCACGTGCGCAGAGGTTTAGCTGTTTGGTCTCGGTCTTTTTGCTGTCCTGTTGCTCCTTTTCGTAGAACGGAAGGGGGGGATTTCCGTTGCCGAGTTGGGACTTGATCCTCTCTCGCAAGGCATGACAGTCCACCCCTTGCCCTCGCAAGAGTTGGGTGGAGGTGGCGCTCTGGTTTTGGAGGAGTCCGAGCAGAATATGCTCAGGTTCCACCTTGCTTTTGCCGTCGGCTCGTGCCTCCTCTGCTGCCTTGGAGATGGCGAGGGAGCAGCTGCGTGTCAGCCCCTGATGGAGGGTGGAGGTTGGGACCCCTTGCCCTACCATGCTTCGAATTTTTTCGTGAAGGACCTCCCCTTGCGCCCCTGTCCGTGCTAGATGTTGGGCAGCGAGGGAGTTCTTTTGTATGGAGAGCCCTAAGAGCAGATGCTCGCTCCCCACATAGCTATGTCCCATTTTGGCGGCGCTCTCTTGGGCAAGCCTGATACACTGGACTGCCTTGGGGGAAAATTGTACGTTCATATCACACCTCGATTATTAGATTTCTCCTATTTTCCCCAAATAAATGGGAGGTAATACCAAAAAGTAAAACTTTCCTTGGATGGGGCTGTTTTTTGCTTCTACCCCCCTTGGGGGCGAGGCAAAGCCCATTTTCGCCAAAAAGGCAACACTTTTCGCCATAAATCGGCATACATAGCCCGATAGTTAGTATTCCCTATCATATTTGCAATATTTTTTTTAAAAAACCGCTTGCTTTTTTGAAACAATGTGGTATAATAAATTTAGGCTAAAAAATGGAGGTGTAAAAGATGGCTTATGTTATTAGTGATGCTTGCATCAGCTGTGGAGCTTGCGCAGACTCTTGTCCTGTGAGCGCCATTTCCCAAGGAGATGCTCAGTACGACATCAGTGCCGACGCTTGCGTCGATTGTGGTGCTTGTTCTGGCACTTGCCCAGTGGGAGCAATTTCTCAAGGCTAAGATTTAGTTGCTTGGAAAAACAGTGCTGTCTGCTGCGGCACTGTTTTTTCTTGCACTGATCATTTTTTTTGGTGTCTTGTTAGGCTGCACTAGTCGGGGAGTTAGCGGTGCCCTATTTCCTGCAACCCGCTACAGCAGGGATGAATTCCCATCTTCGGACGTCGGTTGTATCGTCTGATTTCGATAAGTAATGTTGATAGATCTGTCCCACGCAACGTGGTCCCGTGAATCGTGTCAGGTGGGGAACCAAGCAGCACTAAGCGGATTTCTGCGTGTGCCGTGGGGGTGCGGTTCTTGAGTTGGCTGTCGAAGTACGGATATAGTCTACGCTTCAACGATGGGTGTGCAGTCTTACAATGCGCCAAAAAAAGGGGGCGACCCCAAAATAAAACCTAGGACGTGAAACCATGTATCAGGCACTCTATCGCAAATGGCGCCCCACCACTTTTTCCGAAATTGTGGGGCAAGAGCCCATCACCAGAACCCTTCAAAATCAGGTGGCGACCGATCGCCTATCTCACGCCTATCTCTTCACTGGCACAAGGGGGACTGGAAAAACCACTTGTGCTAAAATTCTATCTCGAGGGGTCAACTGCACCTCTCCCATCGATGGCAACCCCTGCAATACCTGCCCTTCCTGTCTGGGGATTACGGATGGTTCCATCCTCGATGTGCTCGAGCTTGATGCCGCTTCCAACAGTGGTGTGGACCATGTGCGTGCCCTGCGTGACGAGGCGCACTATTCCCCGGCTTCGGTCAAGAAACGTGTCTACATCATTGACGAGGTGCATGCCCTGTCAGGGGCTGCCTTTAATGCGCTGCTTAAAATTTTGGAGGAGCCACCAGAGCACCTCCTCTTTATCCTTGCCACCACAGAACTGCATAAGGTCCCTGCCACCATCGTCTCTCGGTGTCAGCAGTTTGCCTTTAAGCGAATTTTGCCCCAAGAGATCTCGAACCGTCTCTCCTTCGTGGCGAAGGAAGAGGAAATTCCTCTCTCCCAAGGAGGGGCAGCCCTCCTAGCACGACTTGCAGATGGAGGTCTTCGGGATGCCCTCTCCCTCCTCGACCAGTGCGTAGGTGGGGAACTGATCGACGAATCCCACATCTATGCTCGATTAGGACTTGCTGGCAGTCTGCACACGGCTCGACTGATGACCGCTGTGGCAAATGCCCAGAGTGAAGAGGCACTCACCATCCTTGCCACCCTCTACCAAGAGGGTGGAGATGTTGCCACCATTTTAGGGGAGCTCTCTACCCTGGCTCGGGATCTTCTGCTCTGTCACACTGCTCCTAACCATGCTGCTGCCCTCTATTCAGGTGGATTTGACGATGGCACACTCACAACCCTCGCTGCTGCCATCTCTCCCCCTCAACTGCTCCACCAGCTCACCGTCATTCAAGAAACCCTTGCAAAACTTCCCCACAGTACCACCCGTCGTACCGAGGGAGAGCTTTGCTTGATGCGACTTTGTTTGCCTATTTTAGATGAGAGTACGGCAGCACTCTCGGCTCGAATTGCTCGACTAGAACAGCAGATCACCCAACCCATTGTGGTGGCACCCCCTGTTGTGATGCCAATTCCTCAACCAATTGCTCAGGTACCACCTCAACCTGTTTCTGTCTCTCCATCGGTTGCTGAGGTACCACCTCAACCTGTTCCTGTCTCTCCTACGGTTGCTGAGGTAGCACCTCAACCTGTTTGTGTACCTGAGCCCATCCATCAGCCTCCTGATGATTCCTCGTGGTCGGACGAACCTCCCCCACCTTGGGAGTGCGCTCCCCCTCCACCAGAGGATCAAGAGCCTGATTTCGATATTCCCGACCAATATGATACAGCCCCCGTCCCTCCCCCCAGAGAGACACCTCCTCCCCCCACGCAGGCGCCACCACTGGCTCCGATGGGTGGTAATCCAGTTCCCCCCTTGGGCACCCCACAGGCGCCACCACTTCAGCCACTTGCACCACCCCAAGCAGAACCCCCATTGGCTGGTATGCAACCTAGTGCAGCCACCCCAATGGCGCAGACGGCAAGTTTCTGGCCTGCTTTTTCTCAAAATTTAAAGGGGAAGGTCTCTCCCATTGCCATCCCCTATCTATGCAACCCACAAAAGGTGACAGGTCGCTATACCACCGGGGTGCTCACGTTATGGGTGGATAGTGCCTTCACCAAAATGGCACTCGAGAAACCCTCTATCACCACCCCACTTGCCAAGATCGCCACGGAATTTTTCGCCGTGGAAAGTCGTGTCGCTGTAACGGTTGGCAATCCTCCCCCTCTCTCCCCTGACGAGAGCCCTTCCCTTCCCCCCCAACCGATCAGCCAGCCCACACCCCCTTCGCCACCTGTGAGCCCTGCTGTTCCAGTGAGCGAAGTTCCAAAAACTGTGGCCGAAGTCCCCGAAATAGCAGAAGCTACAAATGACCTTCCCCCTACAGAGCCCACCAACGAGGTGGATCCCCTTGATGATCTTGGTGATTTTGAAAATCTCACCATCACATAGACCTAAATTTTATTAAAGGAGTTTTTTTATTATGGCAAAAGGATTTAACAACCGTGGAGGCGGTATGGGCGGCGGCATGAATATGAACATGATCAAACAAGCCCAAAAAATGCAAGCTGACATGCTTAAAATGCAACAAGAACTTGAAACCAAAGAGTATGAAGCCACTTCTGGTGGTGGGGTTGTCACAGCTACCGTCACCGGTAAACGTGAGATCGCTGCCCTCTCCATCGAGCCCGATGCCGTAGATCCCGACGATGTGGAAATGCTGCAAGATCTCATCATTGCAGCCATCAACGAAGCACTGCGTGCTGCCGAGAACGACTCGAACGACACCATGCAATCCCTTACCGGTGGTATGAATTTACCTTTTTAGTTTTTTTACGAAACCTCTTGCACTCGCTGTTCGTTGTGTGGTATAATGTAAATAATCTGTGTATGAATGGCAAAAGAGGTAGCTACCCTCTCATTTTGCTTCTTAAAGGAGAATGTTATGAATCAATTAGAACGTTGGGCGTTATATTTTAAAAATAACAAATATCCGTGCTTTGTCGCTGATATTAAGACTGAA
>JAWXUK010000180.1:0-4423 GCA_044432785.1 Eubacteriales bacterium
AACCCATCTACCCCCAGATAACACCATTATACCACGATTTCAAGGGGAAAGTCAAGTGCAAAATGATTGCAAATCACCTACTAAATAGCGAAAATCACCGTCTTTTCTAGTGATTTTATTCTTATCGAGGTATTCGAGGATAGCGAGAGCATATTTTCGTGAGGTGGATAATAAATCCCGTAATTGCGCCAAGGTGATGGACTCGTTTTCTTTGAAATGATCCGAAATAATGGAACAAATACGACAAAAAACAGCTTTATCATAACATAATTGAGGAGATAGTAAGATCAAGTCCCCACTGGTCACCATGCTCTCAAAGACCTGTTTGCAGTCGGATTTCTCTTTATCAGGGAATTTTCGCAATATTTCTTCGGTATTTTCCGGCTCAATCCCTGATTTTTCATATATTTTCACAATCTCTGCACGAATATTGGTCTGTCGTTTCGTATAGTGAATGGTGAAATCAGCACGGGCATAATACCCTGAGGAAAAACGGAGCAAACCCTCACGGCTCAAGGCTTTGAGCAGTGCATCGGCGCATCCTTGGTCTAGCGAGCCGAAGAGTTTTTGCCGTAATTCCGATACCCTCATTCCCCCATGAAGAGGATTTTTTTGATGGTATGCCGATAAAATTTCTCCACACTGGACCCATAATTTATCGAGCATCTCGGCTGCAAGATAGCGATCGGGTAGGGGTGCGATCACCTTGCCTTGCGCCATGAGCTCAGTGATTTCAATGGTTAGAGAGGTTTCTTCTCCCCCGAGTTTACTGTGGATTTTCTGTATGGTAGGTAGGACTAACCCGAACTCTGATAGGGACTGGAGCACACGCTCCCCTGTGCTTCCTTGCTCCTTAATGGCTAGTGATTCCAGTACTTGTGGCTGATTTCGTTTGTGGATCTGGGGGGAATCGTCGAGGATGATCCCCCCTCCGATGGTCTCGAGTGGGGAGAGGAATCGGATCACGAAATGGTCACCATTTTTGGTGGCGAGGGGGTCTGCTAGTCGTAACTGAGCATAGCAACTCTCGCCGGCTGGGAGGGTATCACAACCGAGCAAAATCACCTTGGCAAGCGAGATGGTGGCGCCGTGGTAGAGGTGAACCTGCATTCCATTTTTGATGGTGCGTGGTGCGTGCTTGAGTCGTGTGAGACGGACATCGAGCATACGAGAACTGCGCACGGATTGGGGGGCTGCCACCACATCACCTCGGGCGAGGTCGGACTTTTTCACACCTGCTAAATTGATCGCAACCCGTTGCCCTGCAAAGGCTGTGTCCACCGATTGGTTATGGACTTGGAGGTTTCGGATTCTGGTTTCTAGCTCGGAGGGGTAGAGGGTGGCGAGCTCTCCTTCCGAGATTCTGCCCTCGATTAAGGTGCCTGTGACCACGGTACCAAAACCGTCCACCGAGAAGATGCGATCTACGGGGAGACGGAAGGGGATGCGCATATTTTTGGTCTGGCAACTGTGCACCATTTGGTGGAGTTGCTCTTTTAAGTTATCTATTCCCACCCCTGTGTGGGCTGAGAGGGCGATGATGGGTTTTTCGGCTAAAAAAGTGCCTTCTAAACGGTCTCGTACCTCTTCTATCATCATTTCAAGCCAATCTTGGTCCACTAAATCGGATTTTGTGATCACAACCAACCCTTCTTGGATGCCGAGTAGGGTTAAAATATCCAAATGCTCGACGGTTTGGGGCATGAACCCTTCGTCGGCGGCAATAATGAGCATGGCGAGGTCGATCCCTCCGGCACCGGCGAGCATATTTTTGATGAATTTTTCGTGGCCTGGGACGTCGACGATCCCTGCCTGGGTGCCGTCCTCCCAATCTAGATGGGCGAAGCCCAATTCTATCGTGATTCCTCGCTTTTTCTCCTCGATGAGTCGATCGGTGTCGGTTCCTGTGAGTGCCTTGATGAGGAGGGTTTTGCCGTGGTCGACGTGGCCGGCAGTTCCGATAATGACGTGCTTCATGAGAGTACCTCGGCAAGGGCGCTGACAATTTCTGGAAATTCTGATTCGGTGAGGGTACGGAGATCGAGGAGGAATTGGTCGTGTGAGATCCGTCCGATGATGGGGGTACTGCGGTGGCGAAGGTGGGTGGTGAGTGCTTGGAGGTTTTGGGTGGTTTCCACTGCTACCACGAGGGTGGGGAGTGTTTGGGTTGGGACAGAGCCCCCTCCGACCTCGGAACAATCTGGCTGTACTTTTGCTGAAATTCCTGCTTTTTTAAGGAGATTGCAGAGATTTTTAGCACGTTTCTCGAGAGTGGTGGGGGTTTCGGATAGCATGGATAGCACTGGGATTTCGGTGGTGGCTTGCTCTTTCAGGTAGGAGTTGAGGGTGGCTTCGAGGGCAGCGAGAGTCATTTTATCCACTCGCATGGCTCGGGTGAGGGGGTGCTTTTTGAGGATATCTAAGTAACACTTTTTGCCTACAATAATGCCACATTGAGGGCCTCCGAGCAGTTTATCTCCCGAAAAAGTGACCAAATCTATCCCTGATTGGATGGAATCTTGGACGGTGGGTTCGTCGGAGATGCCGAATTGGTCGAGGTTGCAGAGAGAGCCACTGCCGAGGTCCTCGAGCACTGGGAGGTGGTGCTTTGCACCGAGGGCGACAAGTTCTGCGAGGGGGACGGCTTGGGTGAAGCCCATGATTTTGTAGTTGCTAGTGTGTACCTTGAGTAGGGCTTGGGTGTGTTCGGTGATGGCTGATTCGTAGTCTCGGAGGTGGGTTTTGTTGGTGGCTCCCACTTCTCGGAGGGTGCAGCCACAGGCCTCCATGATTTCGGGGACACGGAAGGATCCACCGATTTCTACCAGTTCCCCCCTTGAGGTGATCACCTCGCCACCCTTCGTAAGTGCCGAGAGCATGAGGAGGACGGCTGCTGCGTTATTATTGACCACTAAAGCAGATTCAGCCCCTGTGAGGGTTTGTAGGAGGGGGGTGACGTGGGAATAGCGTTCCCCTCTTGCGCCGGTTTCGACGTTATATTCGAGGGTGGAATACCCCTGTGCCACGGCTGTGATGGCTGATACTGCGCTGGTGGAGAGGGGGGCTCGTCCTAAATTTGTGTGGAGGATGATCCCTGTACCGTTGATCACGGGACGGAGGGAGGGGGTGGTTTGACGAGTGAGCTCTGCCTCGATTTGGTGGGTGAGGTCGGAGGGGAGCTCGGTGAGGTGACCGGATAGAATCTCGGCTCGGACACGGTGGATCACGGCTCGGATTGCCTGTGTGAGCATAGGGGTGCCGTGGGTTTGGGCGAGATGTGGAAGATCTGCGAGGAGCCGGTCGACCTTTGGGATGGAGCGCAATAGATTGTTCATAGAAATACCCCCGTAATAGGTGAGTTTACAGGGCATTTCCCCGTTTATGGAGGAAATGCCCTGAATAATAGTTTGTTTTATGATTCCTTTTGTTTGGTGAAATGGCCCTTCGTGAGCTTGAATACGGTGCCCGAGAGGAGGAGTAATCCGATGAGGTTAGGGATTGCCATGAGACCGTTTAGCGTATCGGCGATGTCCCATGCGAGGGAGAGTTCCATGGTTGCGCCGACCACGATGAAGAGGACGAAAACGGTTTGGTAGGGTTTGATCCATTTATCGCCGAATAGGAAGGCGATGGAGCGAGACCCATAGAATCCCCAGCTTAAAATGGTGGTGAAGGCGAAGAGGGAGATCCCTAAGGCGATGATGACGCTGGCGAGTTGACCACCGAAGGTGACTGCGAATGCTGCCATGGTGAGGTCGGAGCCTGCCCCTACGCCGTAGGTGATTTCGGTGCCACTGCAGAGAATGGTGAGGGCAGTGAGGGTGCAGATGACGATGGTGTCGGCGAAGACTTCGAAGACACCGAAGAGTCCTTGTTTCACAGGGGAATCGGTTTGGGCAGCAGCGTGGGCGATGGATGCCGAGCCGAGACCTGCTTCGTTGGAGAAGACGCCACGTCCCACACCACGTTTGATCGCTTCGGTGAGGGTGATGCCTACCACTCCTCCCACGGCAGAGGTGGGATTGAAGGCCCCTTGCACGATGGATAGGAGGACGGTGCCCACCGAGCCGATATTTGAAATAATGACGATTAAGCAACCGAGGATATAGAGCAGTGCCATGCCTGGAACCAACTTTTCAGTGATGGAGCCGATCCGTTGGATACCACCGATTAAGACCAGTCCGACCAAGGCTGAGAGCAAGACCCCCACACCGAGGGAGATGGTCTCTTCGTGTCCTTCCATGATGGGGGCGAAGAGGATGAATGCCGAGGTGACCGAGTTCGAGATGGTGTTTGCTTGGGTCATATTACCGATGCCGAAGGCGGCAAGACCGGCGAAACTTGCGAAGAGGACTCCCACGAAGTGAAATTTCTCTCCAAGGCCGTTTTTGATGAAGTACATAGGTCCACCCACCCATTCGCC
>JAWXUK010000181.1:0-4416 GCA_044432785.1 Eubacteriales bacterium
CCCGTCTTCTACGCACCGGCTCCCGATAGTCCTCTCGATTCTGTGGAGGGTTGCGCTTGGCTTGGGGGCTACGCTTATCTTGGGGGGTGGGTTCCTTAGGAGGACGTGGTGGAGGGATGACTTGGGTGACAGCCCCTGGTTCGAGGTTTTCTTCAACCGGTGGTTTATAGTCGAAGTTGACCTCGGGGTTTTTGCGAAATTCCTCTAAACTCTCGAGCATTTCTTCTGCAGAGCTGTAGCGATTATCGGGGTTTGGCGCCATGGCTCGCATGGTGATGGTCTCTAAGGCTTCGGGGAGGGAGGGATTGATTTCACGGGGAGAGAGTGGAATGGAGTTGATATGTTGAATTGCCACAGAGACAGCACTATCCCCCTCGAATGGGAGTCTGCCTGTGGTCATTTCATAGAGGACCACTCCTGTAGAGTAAAGGTCGGATCGTTGGTCGATATGGCTGCCTCGTGCCTGTTCTGGTGAGATATAATGAACCGATCCCAAGGCTTCTTGGGTGAGGGTGCTATTGCTTCCCCCTGCGAGACGTGCGATGCCGAAGTCTGCCACCTTGACACTTCCGTCTTTGAGCACCATGATATTATGGGGCTTGATGTCACGGTGGATGATCCCACGGCTATGGGCGTGACCGAGCGCTTTGGTGATCTGTATGATGAAATGAAGAGACTCTCGCCAGTTGAGAATATTTCCATTCTTTTTGATGTATTGTTTGAGGGTGATCCCGTCGATGAGCTCCATCACGATATATTCCGAGTCCGACGAACGACTCACGTCGTGAACTGCTACGATATTGGCATGGGAGAGCTGCGCCACTGCCTTTGATTCATCATGAAAACGGCGACGGAATTCGGCATCTTGCGCCAGATCGTCACGCAGAATTTTGATGGCAACCAGTCGGTTGAGTCGATGGCATCGTGCTTTATATACCATTGCCATACCACCTACGCCGATGCGCTCGAGGATTTCATAACGGTTATCTAATAGTTTTCCAATATATTGATCCAAGGGATTTCCCTCCTTTCTGTTTTACTTAAAATGCGACCAGTAACACGGTGACGTTATCTCGTGCGCCACGAGCCAGTGCTAGTTCGAGCAATCTCTCGCAACACTGATCATCCATGCCACCAAAGATGATTTGATGATGAATTTCTTCGTTTGTGAGGATGTTGCTCAATCCATCGCTACACAAGAGGAGGTACTCCCCTGCGACAAATGGAATTTGGTAGAAATCAGCCCGAAGTTGATCCTCGGCGCCCAGTGCCCTTGTGATGAGGTTGCGATAGGGGTAGTTTTTGGCTTCCTCTGCAGTGAGATTGCCCCCTGCGAGTAGGTCTGCCACCACTGAGTGATCCTTTGTGATCTGCGTGATAGCGTTGTGACTGATGTGGTAGGCTCGGCTATCCCCTTCGTTGATGATCCAAGCAGCTCCACTCTGCACCAAAGCAGCCACCAAGGTGGTACCCATGCCAGTGCATCTCTCGTCGGTAGAGGCTCGCTTATACACAGCTGCGTTTGCCACCGATGCTGCTGATTCGAGGCGAACAGGGATTGGATCCTCGGGGATACTTGCTAGAAAGGTATCGAAAAAGAGGTCGATCGCCATACGGCTTGCCACATCTCCACTAAGAGCGCCTCCCATCCCGTCACAGACAGCCACAAGAGCGCTGATGTCTGAGACCGGTGCAAAGCGACAGGCATCCTGATTTTGTTCTCGCACCGCTCCCCGATGCGTGATGCTCCATAGTTTCATTTCAGAAGATCCTCCTTTCTAGGCTTGTTATATTTTCTGATTTTTACGTCGTAATTGTCCACATGATGCGTCGATATCTCCTCCCAAACGACGGCGCACCGTTGCAGTGATCCCTTTTGACTCGAGTCGTTTTTGGAAGGTTGCCACCCGTTTACTAGGACGGTACGCACTCTCTTCCACAAGGTTGAGTGGAATTAAATTGACATGGCTCGGAGTGCCTTTGAGCAGTTTTGCGAGGAGATCTGCTTGCTCGTCACTATCGTTAACTCCGTCGATCATGGCATATTCATAGGAGATCCTTCTCCCTGTTTTTTCGAAGTAGGCACGGCAAGCGGTCATGACCTCGGCGACATTGGCTCCGAGATTGACCGGCATGAGCTTTGTGCGTGTTTCGTCGTCGGGCGCATGGAGAGAGACAGACAACGTTAATTGTAACCCATACTGGGCCAGTTTGTCAATTCCTTTTACAAGTCCACAAGTAGAAAGCGAGATGTGTCTCATGCCAATGTGAAGCCCTAATTCGTGGTTGACAAGGGTCAAAAAGGTCATCACAGATTCGAAATTATCCAGTGGCTCTCCGATTCCCATCAGCACGATATTGGAAATTTCTTCTCCGAGATCCAATTTCGTAAAGAGCACTTGGTCAATGATTTCAGCTGGTGTCAAGTCCCTCACCTTGCCACCTATCGTAGAGGCACAGAAACGACAACCCATAGCGCAACCCACCTGAGAGGAGAGACAAACCGTGTTGCCGTGGGCATACTTCATAAGCACCGTTTCCACACGATTTCCGTCGGGTAATTCCCATAAATATTTTATGGTACCGTCCTGCGCACTCACCTGTTTTTGGATCATTTCGAGGGTGGTGAGTGTGCAATTTTTCTTAAGTTGTTCTCGAAGTGCTTTTGGTATATCGGTCATCTCATCAAATGAGGTCACCCCTCGGTGGAGCCATTTGAAAATTTGTTTACCACGAAAGGTGGGCTGATTCCACGAGCTAAGGAGGGCTGTGATCTCTTCTAATGGGAGTGATTTGAGGTCTATCATCGGGTGCCTCCTTGTTTTCTACGGAGTCTGGCAATGAAAAATCCGTCGGTATTGTGCCTGTGGGGAAGGAGGGTGATTTGGTCGATCTCTCCGATGGGAAGGGAGCGGGATTCGAGGGAGAAATCGGGGTTGTTTTGAAGGAAATTTGCCACGATATCCTGATTTTCACAGGTTAATACGGTGCAAGTAGAATAGAGGAGAAGTCCCCCCTCTTGGACGTATTGGGAACAGTTTTGCAAAATCTCTTGTTGGACTTTGGGGAGGTTTTGGATGGAATTGCCATCTTTATAGCGAATATCAGGTTTTTTTGCAATCACGCCAAGTCCCGAACATGGGGCATCCACCAACACGACGTCAAAAACTTTGTCCCACTCGGGGCGATGGATCTTTGCATCTGCCACTTCTGGTTTGATGATGCTCAGTTTGAGTCGATCGGCACTGGCTTGGATGAGTTTTTTCTTGTGGGGATGGAGGTCGCACGAGATGATCTCTCCCCTATTTTGCATGGCGATTGCCATTGCCATGGACTTGCCCCCTGGAGCGGCGCAAGTGTCAAGCACTTTCATCCCTGGGCGAACACTCCCCTCGATGGCTAGGCGTGAGGCTGGGTCTTGAATGTAGAAGAGTCCCTCTTGAAAGGATTGGAGTTGCTCGATATTGCCTGTGCGAGAGATCGTGACACAGTGCTCGAGCAGGTCGCTTTTTTCCACTACGACACCTTGCTCCTCTAAGGTTTTTGTGAGTTCCTCGGTGGTTGTAATGGTGGTGTTGACCATGGCTGTGATGGGAGGGTGAGAATTGTTGTGGGCAAGGAAGAGCGCAAGCTCTTCTGGAGGGAGTTCCTTTGAAAATCGTTCCACCAACCATTTTGGATGGGAATAGAGGACGGAGAGGTGCTCGATGGGGTCGGTTTGTGGGATGGGTGGTAGATTCTCGAGGTTACGGTCGAGGGTGCGCAAAATGCCGTTAACCATCCCACTTGCCCCCTTGTTTTTGGCGTGGATTTTGGTGAGGTTGACCGAACTATCCACTGCTGCACGGCTTGGAATTTTATCTAAACAAAGGATTTGGTAGGCACCTAGTCGTAAGATGAGCACCACCATTAGTTCCATACGTTTGAGGGGCATATTGGAAAAGGAGCCGAGATAGAAGTCGAGCAATCCTTGGTTTTGTAGGACACCGAAGCAAAGTTGGGTGGCGAGGGAACGGTCACGGGGGTCTAGTCCTCCGAGGGACTTTTTCAGGACTCCCTCCGACCATCCTCCCTGTTTTTCGGTTGCGTGGAGGACCGATAATGCCACCTGTCGGGGATCATTTTGGTTCATGAGTTATCTCACATTTCTGTTTGGATGGGGTTTCCACGCAGGTAGTCATCGGCTGACATTCTGCGTTTGCCCTGTGCTTGGAGTTCTGTGATCCTAAGGATGGTTCCTTCGGCGCAAGCGATATCAATACCGTTTTTGTTTGCGCTCAAAATGGTCCCAACCTCCTTTTCGGTTGACCCTTCGGGGAGTGTCGAGCCGAATACTTTGACCATCTCGCCTGAGAGTTCCATGGAGGTTGCCGGCCATGGGATGAGCCCACGAATTTGGTTGTGTAGAGTTTGGGC
>JAWXUK010000182.1:0-4353 GCA_044432785.1 Eubacteriales bacterium
CCTGTGGAGGGAGAGGTTCTGACCCCACATAGCACCGAGGTCTTGCTCTATCATCCTACGATGGGGGATTGGCGCACCCATACTGGGGTGGATTTCTCTGCCGAGATCGGTGCTGATGTGGTTGCTTCTGCCGAAGGGACGGTGCTTGAGGTCTTTACCGATGCGATGTCGGGGGTGACCATTGTCATCGAGCATGGTAACGACGTGGTGACCACCTATGCAAATCTTGCCCCCAACCCATCGGTGATTGAGGGGGAATATGTCTCCTCTGGGCAACTGATTGCCGTGGTTGGCGAGTCGGCACTTGCCGAGGTTAACTCTCCTCCCCATATTCACTTTGAGATGAAACGGGATGGGGTCTCGGTGGATCCTGTTGCTTATTTGCAAGTGAGATGATGGTATCCTTTGGAATCTCTTGGCGAAAATTTCGTCAAGGGATTTCTTTTTTTATGGGGGTATGGTATACTATTATAAATAGAAGGCTGTGGTGCTGGGTACTATCTCTCCCCGAAGTGGGGAGAGCGCAAAAACCAATCCCATATCAACAGAGCCTAATAGAAAAGGAGTACTTGGTTATGGTTCATAAATCTTTGGTGCGTCATCTGACTAATTCTGTGGTGGAGGAGCTTATCCGTCGTGGGGTTCCCCTCGCTTCCTCTCGGCAGAAAGTGACGAAGTTTTTGCAAAATTCCACTTGGGAGGATGCTGTGGACGGGATTTTCCCCGTGACCGAGGAGTTTTCCTGTGGTGGGGTGCTTGAGATTGCCCTTCCTTTGATCCGTGAAGTCTGCCCTAAAACCCCTGAAGAGGGTTGGATGGCCTTTAGTCATCGCTATATTCAAAGCGTGATGTTTCCGGATGCACCCTGTTTCACCGATGGAATTTCAGAATATCGGTGGGGGGCTGTGTGCTATCTATCGGTGCTACAGGTCTTTTTCAATTACGAAGCTGACGTGATTGCCTTTCACCCCTTTCGACGGTTTCGGTTGCTCTCGCCTTCGGAATTTCAGCAATGCGACATCGGGGAGGAGTATGGCAGTTTTCTCTCCTATTATAAGGAAGAGTTTATTTATGAGCTGATGCGATTGGGAGAGGAGCTCACCCCTTTTCGCACCTTGGGGCACATCGGTGGGGTGCATCATGTTGCTATGACGGTGGCGCAGGGGCTAAAGCAGTCGGGATCCCTTATTGATCTTGCCTTGGTGTCGGGAGCGGCACTCTCTCACGATTTCGGGAAGTTTGGGTGTCGTCCCAAGGAACGTGTCCCCTATTTGCACTATTTTTATACCGATCAGTGGCTGACCGAGCGAGGGCTTGATTCCATTTCCCACATCGCTTCCAACCATTCCACCTGGGATTTAGAGCTAGAAGCACTCTCGGCTGAATCGCTCTGCCTCATCTATGCCGATTTTCGCTCGAAACAGGAGCGAGGCCCAAACGGAGAAGAGATTACGGTGCTATTCCCCCTCAAAGAAGCATTTGACGTGATTTTGGATAAGCTCGACAACGTGGATCCCTCCAAAAAGCGCAGATATCAGTTGGTGTATAGTCGTCTGCGTGATTTTGAGGATTATTTGTGTCAAATTGGGGTGGATATTTCTCTGGAGGGAGCGCCACTCTCTCCCATTGCGCCCATTCCCCCTGCTCTGATGACGGCGCACCAAACCGTGAGCGCACTTTCCCTCCTCTCGGTGGAGCATAGTCTACACGTCATGCACCTGCTCTCCCACAAGGATAAGTTTGGAAATATCATCGAGTCGGCACGTTCGGTGCAAAATCATCAGGAGTTGCGAGCCTTTTTAGAGATTTTCCGTAATTATTTCACCTATCTCTCCATCGAGCAAAAGACCCAGACACTTTCCTTTTTATATGAACTTCTCGTCCATCGAGAGGGGGATATTCGTCGTCAAGCTGGGGCGCTGATGGGTCAGATCATTGCGAAGTTTCATCTGGTCTATCGCAAGGAACTCCCTGACCATGTGGATGGCGATCCTGCAGAGGAGACCCCCTTTGCGCTGTGGAGACAGTATCTCTCCCAGATTATTTTTCCAGATCATCGTACCACCACACGTCAACGCAGTCAGATTGGATATACCTTAAAATTGGCGATGGATTCCATTCTGCTCCATGGACGGAAGGAGGATATTCCTCGATTTGTGGAGGAACTGCTCCTCTACTACAAAGATCCTACCTCACTTTCAAATGATACGGCATTCACCCTCCTCGATGCCATTCGAGAACTCCCCCCTCAACACTACAGCGAGGAGACACGGGGAGAGCTCATCTCCTTTGCGTCCCATTTCAAGGAAGTGGGTCGGGTGCGTCTGCACACTGCTGTGTTGCAATTTTTCTTAGAGGCGCAACGCTCCCTCCCTCGCACACACCCTCAAATGAAAGAGATTGTGGAAATTACGAAGGAAATTCCTGATAGCTGCATGCCCATTATATTCCTCAAGTCCAAGGTGCTTAAACGTGCTGGAGAGGACATCACCCAATTTACAAAGCAATTAGAGCAAAAGAATGTCACTGGAGAACTCTTTCTTGATAACCTCAAAACAGCTACCCCTTGGGTGGTCAAGGTGGCTGGGGTCAATCAACTTAGAGAGACTGGCGAGCTTGGCGATCCTGCCAATCTGCTTCATATCGTGACCCACTTTTCCAATTTGCTCAAAACCAGTGAGCAATTGGTGGTACGGATGGAGGCAGGGGAAGCATTTGTACGCCTAATTCCTCGTTTGACACGTGATGAGCGAAATGAAGTTGTGGTGGAGCTTGGACGTGGACTTGAGATGGGGCAACATTATTTGACCAACTATATTCCACAATATTTAGGGGAAGCTGCGCTCTTTTTAAGCCCTAACGAGTTAGACGAATTCATCACAGGACTACATACTTTGCTCGGCTCTTCCAATCAAATCGATTCGACAGGCGCCATTTACACGGCTTGCGTCATGCTCGAGCACTATCCTCGCTATCAGAATCGTTTTCCACAGCACGGTTCGGCATTCGAGGCACGTCGTAACAATCTACTTGGAATTTTGATGCAAGGACTTGCCCACTACAACGAAGGGGTGCAACAGGTCACCCTGCTCTCCCTTGCCAATTTGCTCGATAGCAAGCATCTCCATCCTACGGAAACCATGGAGCTCTTCTCCCTCTGCTATCGAAAGATGTTTTTCTTAATACGTGAGGGCAAGCACACCCACGGTTCTCTTACCTTCTTTTTTAGAGCGAGTGCTCTTGCTGCCATCAATCGATTTATTTCCATCTATCAGCTTGATTTTAACCATTTCACCTTTAAGAATCCACGTCGGATCGCCTTTTTTCCTGGAACATTCGACCCCTTCACCCTCTCGCACAAGGGGATTGTGGAGTCCATCTGCAATTTGGGATTTGATGTTTTTCTCGCCATTGACGAATTTTCGTGGTCGAAAAAGTCACAACCTCATCTCATTCGTCGCCAGATTGTCAACCTATCAGTGGCAGATCTCTTTCAGGTTCACCTGTTTCCCTTCCATATCCCTGTCAACATTGCAAATCCCAAAGATTTAGAGCGATTACAGTCCTTTTTCCCAGATCAAGAGGTCTATTTGGTGGTGGGTAGCGACGTCGTACAACACGCTTCCTCCTATCGACTTCCCCCTTCTACCTACTCGGTTCACAATATGAATCATGTGATTTTTCAGCGAGCAGGCGAGCCTGATCTCACACAAGAGGAGAAAGAGCGTCTCAAGGGGGATATCATCGTTCTAGGACTCCCTCCTCATTTAGAGGACATTAGTTCCACACGGATTCGTGAGAATGTTGATCTCAATCGTGATATTTCATCCCTAATCCACCCAATTGTGCAGGAT
Source organism: Eubacteriales bacterium (assembly GCA_044432785.1). GTDB lineage: Bacteria > Bacillota > Clostridia > Oscillospirales > Oscillospiraceae > JAWXUK01. The sequence goes on from JAWXUK010000182.1 coordinate 3,855, forward strand.
TTCATCTATCAAAACGGTCTGTACTTGCGTGATTTCCAAGATAAACAACTCATCGACTCTCCTGATCTATTTTTCTCGTGGGTGGAATGTCCTTCCAAAGATGTCGTAAAACGGTGGGAATCTGTCTTTGAACGAGACCTCTTTTCAGGGAAGGGAGAGCAATATTTATTGCTCGAAGATGCGCAATTCACCCCCCTTGGCTACTTGAGTTATCGGTATTTGACCTCGGATGAGCTATTTTCAGCGCTCCAAGATGTTCAGCTTGCCAATCGGTTGCGCCTGAGATCTCAAGGGAAAATGATCCTGATCACAGGGGCTTGTGGTGTGAGTGGAATGCGTGATTATTTGCAGATCATTTTTGCAGAGCTCCTCATTACAGCGTGTGGCGAGATGTGCGTTTATGGGATATTTCGTCCTCGAGATAACTTCCCTATAGACGATGTCTTAGAGGATACCTTGACACGTCAAGGATTTTTAAGATACGAGGGGACCCTACCCC
>JAWXUK010000183.1:0-4348 GCA_044432785.1 Eubacteriales bacterium
CCCGACCGAAGCCGAAGGTTCCCGACGCCATGACTATGGGGTTTTTAAGTTCCACCCCTGCTAAATTTACCTGAGTCTTCATCCTAACACCACCTCATTTGCATCGAATATTGGTCCGTCTTTGCAGACGTGTGCCCGTGTCCCATCTGCTTTTTCACAAGCACACACCAAACAAGCACCCACACCACAGCCCATTCTCTCTTCCATCGAGACCTGACAAGGCAGCTTGTATTCCTTGGCGAGTGTTGCAATTGCCTTTAGCATAGGCTTGGGACCACAGGCTAAAATGGCAGTGTAATTGGCATCGAGAGCAAGTTCCTCACGCAAGAGGGCATCCACATAGCCGTGGTACCCTGCACCTCCGTCGTCAGTAGCGATGCGCACTTTGGCGCAGTGTTGCTCCATCTCTTGCACTAAACAGAGATGGGATTTGCTACGGTAACCTAAAATGGCAGTGTGCTCCCCTTTGATGTGTTGTGCGCAACCAAGCATAGGAGGAATGCCGATCCCTCCCCCGACGATGAGGTATCTCCCCTCGGTCATGGAAAATCCGTTGCCGAGGAGACCCATGACATCAAGGATCTCCCCCTCTTGTCGCTCGGCGAGCCATGTGGTCCCCTCACCACGAGCTTCGAAGAGGATGGTGAGAGAGTCTGGCTTGGATGGGTCCTCTGGAATGGTGGTGGTGGAGACCGAGATAGGACGACGGAGGAGCATCCCCTCTCCACAGCGAATGTGTACGAATTGTCCTGGATTTTGGAAGGTATCTCGTACCATGGTACCCACTTCTAGTTCCATTTGAATGGCGAAGGGTGTGGGATGTTTTTTGGATATAATCTTACAATCTTCTTTCATTTATTACCTCTTCGATCTAGTTCTCTCCCAAGGGAGAGTGGCGTGATTTCAAAAAAACGGATTGCCCCGTGATGGTGACAATCCGCTTTGAATGAGCGATTTCTTACAGTTGCAATAATAAGTACACGATGCCACCGGTCACAAGAATCAGCCCTAACACGCAGAGAAATATCAGAACATTTCCAGTGGTATCTTCTTTTTTGAGTTTTTTTGGGGCATAATGCTCGTCATGAGGTTCGGGCTCTTTTGCCTGAAGTGGAACATCTGCCTCATGCTCTTCCTTCGCCTTTTCTGCTGATTTTTTAGTACTTTTGTCTAGGTCCATGATGAGTTTGAGGTCTCCCCCTAAGGGATCACCACAAGCGCCACAAAAGAGCTTTCCATCGTCGTTCTTACTGCCACATTTTGGACAAATCTGAGCCATAAAGCATTCTCCTTTTTTCTTCTAAACCATCGATTGTCTTTTTGCAGCAACGCAATTGACTCAATCTCTTCTGAACATTTTCACGATGTCGTCAAAGTCCTCGTCGGGACTCTGGCGCTCGGGTTCTGGAGCAACCGGGGTTGGGATGGCATAGGTCACGGGCACCCCTGGCATTGTGTTGGGCACCGAATATACGAAGGGTTCTGGTGCGAGTTGGGGGGCTGGTTTTTGTTCTGGGAGTGGTTGGAGAGGAGGAACCACCTGATGAGGCTCGATAGGAGTGAAGGGACGGGTTGCCTCAAGTGGCGTTTGGTGGAAGGCTGTTGTGGTGGGTTGTGGCTCAACAGCGAGGGGCTCGGCTCCCTCCTCGGTGCGTTTTTGTGCGTCTGAGAAAGGGGTTTGCACCTTAGGTGTTTCATTTTCGTAATCGAATCCTGTCGCAATGACCGTGACACGCATTTCATCCTCGAGGGAGTCGTCGAAGTTTGCACCGTAGATGAGTTCGACATCTGCATGGGATTCGGCATTGACGATATCCATTGCTTGTTCCACTTCCTCCATGTCTAAATCGGTGGGGCCTGCGATGTAGACGATGAAGCCCTTGGCTCCTTTTACGGAATATTCCATTAGTGGGCTTGCGATTGCCATTCTTGCTGCTTGCTCTGCACGGTTCGAGCCCTTTGCTCGACCGTATCCCATGTGGGCACGTCCTCCGTCCTTCATGACGGCAGAAATATCGGCAAAGTCGAGGTTGATGAATGCTGTTTTTTGGATAAGATCCGAAACAGCAAGCACAGCTTGTTCTAAAACGCTATCTGCAATTGCCATGCCGTTGAGCACGGTGAGTTTTTGTCCTTCGGGGGCGCATTCTTTGATGCGATCATTCGAGATGATGACAAGGGAGTCTACCTTGCTTTGTAGCTCTAAAATTCCGGCCTCTGCCTTGCGACGACGGAGGGGTCCCTCGTAACGGAAGGGACGTGTGACCACTCCTACCGTGAGGATACCAAGACTTTTTGCAATTTCTGCCACCACAGGAGCACCACCGGTTCCTGTGCCTCCACCCATGCCTGCAGTGATGAATACCATATCTGTATTTAGGAGTGCCTCTTCAATTTCGGCTTTGTTTTCAATGGCAGATTTTTCGCCCTTATCAGGGTCGGCACCTGCCCCTTGTCCTTTTGTGAGCTTGATGCCGATCTGTATCTTCGACCCTGCGCTAGAAGCATTGAGGGCTTGTATATCGGTGTTGACAGCGACAAAATCAATGTGTTGCACACCGGATTTCACCATACGGTTGACCACGTTATTACCGCCACCACCGATGCCCACTACTTTAATTTTAATCAACTTCTCGACATTATTTTCCATTTCGATGCTCATTGTTATTTCCTCCTATGTAACTCAATCTAGCAAAACTGCCAGTTGCTTTCCCTCTCTTTGCGTCAGGGCATATATGCTACTTCTATTGTACCTCTAAAATGCAAAATGGTCAAGCATAAATGGAATTTTTCTCAATTATTTTTATTTGTTTCCCTTGTAGTTTCCACTTTCCTCATGGTTCGACAAAACCAATCGAAAAATAACACCCCACAAACCTCCTCCCCTCTCGTTTTTGTTACCCCTTCTGCGTGAGAAAAGCACAAAACCAAAAGAACTAGGTGGTTGTGAGGTGTTGTATTAACTTGGGATAAAGAGGGCTGCGCAATCCTGTCTTGTGAGATCTACGATGCCACTCTCGTAGCTCTCGAGTTGTTCTATGGCGCCGAACAATGCCCTGATTTTGTAATCAACGTCGTTCTCTGTTGAGATTTTCACTACAAATCGACCCATTTGGTAATCGAATTCGATGGAGCCATCCTCGCATAGATGGATGTATGTAATCTCTTCCATCTTCTGATGATTCGAGAGGGTTTCAAGCACCTCTTTCATCCCTGCAAACCCACCCTGCTCTTCAGGTACGACCGTGATTTGAGTTCCTTCTGCTGGGTCGATCAAGGTGAGTCCTGTCATGCGAATGATGGTGTCCTCCATCGGTTCTGAGGTAATACTAAGTGGGGTGATCATCGGTGGATCTAGGTCAGGCTTGATCAATGTTTTTTCGAGCAATTTACCGTTTTGCCCCATGAGCCACCCTTCCCCCTCGTAGTAGACCTCAAAAATTGCTTTTTCCTCCTCCACGGTAATGGCGAGGATGGCTGGTAAGCGCAAGGAGACCTCTACCGACTGGATATAGGGGTGGACCGACGCTACGTTATCGGCTACCGTATCTTGATCTATTAAGAGGAGGTGTTTTCCAAGTTCGAGTTTGGATGCCGAGATGATCTGCTCTTCGGTATAGCGTGACTGTCCTTCCACCGTGATCGCTTCCAGTTTGAAGAAGACAACGGCGCTCACCCCTAGAGCACAAAGGAACAATACCGGTATGAGTAGTTGCAAAATTGCCCCGATGATCTTTGGGCGACGTCTTCTTCTCTTGCGTTGCGACTTCATCTGTGACTTCATAGGTATCCCTCCCTTTTTATCCTGTGTGTACCGAGTGGCTAGTATCCTTTAGCTCTCGGATCTCTGCGCCCATACTGCGCAGGTCATATTCTAATCTTTCATAACCTCGTCCTAAATGGTCTAGTCCATAGACCTGACTGATCCCTCTTGCTCCTAAGGCAGCAACCACTAATGCAGCTGTGCCCCGTAAATCCCGTCCTTCCACCTTTGCCCCTCGAAGCCATCGTCTTCCACTGATCACTGCTTCACGGTGTCTCAGTTCGATGGATGCTCCCATGCGACACAGTTCCTCCACATGATGATACCGACTATCAAACATATTTTCCACGAACTTGGTCTCCCCCTCACCGGAAGCGAGGGCAGACATGAGCAGTGGTTGTGCATCGGTGGGAAAACCCGGGTAGGGGGCTGTGTCGATTTGAGGTAGGTTGCATAGTCTGCCATTTGTGGCTAGCGTGATGCAGGATTTTCTGGTGGATAGCCTGCAACCACTCTGCTCGAAGACCGATAAGACAGCGCCGAGATGGTCGGCTGAAATCCCCCTCATTGCCACGGTCCCCCCTG
>JAWXUK010000184.1:0-4320 GCA_044432785.1 Eubacteriales bacterium
GGACGAGATAAACGCTGAAAGCATCTAAGCGTGAAACTCTCCCTAAGATTAGATCTCTCATCCTTTATGGAGTAAGGCACGTCGTAGACTATGACGTTGATAGGTCAGAGGTGGAAGCGCGGTAACGTGTGTAGCTGACTGATACTAATATGCCGAGGGCTTGACCTACAATTACAGGTTATGCAGGCTGCTTGCAAGTGAAATTTACATTGTTCAGTTTTGAGGGTGTTCAACACCTCCAATACGCACCTTTAGCTCAGTTGGTAGAGCAACTGACTCTTAATCAGTGGGTCCCGGGTTCGAATCCCTGAAGGTGCACCAAATCTATCTCTATCGCGAGATATGATGGTGTATCTCGCGAAGAGTAGTGCTAAACTAGAAGATGGCCCGTTGGTCAAGTGGTCAAGACGGCGCCCTCTCACGGCGCAATCAGGAGTTCGACTCTCCTACGGGTCACCATTTCAAAAAGTGCTTGACATTTCAAGTTTAATATGGTATAATTAGTTAATTCCTCTTTTAAGAGTGGTAAAGAGAAGAAAATGTTCTTTCTTTTGTTTACTTTTCTCAAAAGGAAAAGTGCAGTTGGTGCTGATTAGGATGAGGGTCCACCCGTTCCCATTCCGAACACGGTAGTTAAGCTCATTTCTGCCCACAATACTTGGCTGGCGACGGCCTGGGAAGATAGGTAGCGCCGACACAAAAGAGTAGCAGTAATGCTACTCTTTTTTCTATACCATCATAAGGAGCTAAGAATGAAACATAAAAAAATCAAGCAACGCCTCCTACTAGCCACTGCTTTCACAGGACTTGTTGTAGGAGTGGCCTGCGTTTATGTGGGAAATTACTTTGTAAACTATGCCCTCGTTCGCCCTGAAGATAATGTGGTGGACAAGCGATCTCCTAGCTATGAACCACCTACTGGTGAACCCGAAGTGGACACCCCAGAAGATATCAAAGTCAGGAACTGGAAATCGGAACACCCTCCTGTAGAGCTCGAACTTACCTCAAATGACGGACTTAAATTGTGGGCAAGTCGTTATGATAATCCAGAAAGTGATCTGTGGGTAATCGCCGTTCACGGTTACCAATCTGACCATACTTCGGTTGAGGACTATGCCTACGAATACCATACACGAGGCTATAATGTTCTTATCCCTGATCTTCGAGCTCATGGAAACTCTGAAGGGGAATATATTGGCATGGGGCTTCATGATAGCCACGATCTGAGGCTGTGGATAGATATGATTGTATCCGAAAATGCCGAAACAAAAATCGTTTTACACGGGCAATCGATGGGGGCTGCAACAGTATTGATCACTGCAGGGGAGGAAACTCTTCCTGATAATGTTGTTGCAATTATCTCGGACTCTGGTTACACCAACGGTTACGAGATGATGGTAGAACAACTTGACTATCGATTTAATCTGCCAGCTTTCCCCATCATAGACCTTGCAACACTCACAGCTCGTGTTCGAGCAGATTATAATCTCCACGATGTTAGCCCTATTAACTCGCTCGCAACTGCGAAACTCCCTATCCTTTTCATTCATGGTGATGCCGATAACTTCGTGCTACCCTATATGCACACCGAACTTTTTAACGCATATCAGGGAGAAAAGGAAAGTTTAATCGTAGAAGGTGCCGACCATGTTGATTCTCGCATCGTGGATCCAGACCTATTTTATAGCACTGTGTTCAACTTTTTAGGAAAACATCTGCCCAATCATTAAAGCAAACAGCCTATCTTCTAAAAGAAGATAGGCTGTTTTTTTCTAATTCTAATAAATATTGACGCATGGAAGGTCCGCCGGCAAAACCGGTCACTTTTCCACTTGAAGTCACCACTCGATGACAGGGGATAGCAAGCAAAATAGGATTTCGTCCACATGCCGTCCCTACTGCTCTTGCAGCTTGGGGTGTTCCAATCTCAAGGGCTATCTGCTTATAAGAGCGAACTTCACCGTAAGGAATCTGATGTATGATATTCCAAACCTTCATTTGAAAAGAGGTCCCCTTGAGAGCAATCGGAAAATCAAAACAATTTCGTTCTCCACGGATATAATCATCAATCTGCTCGAATACAAGTTGGGTGAGATCATTCGGGGATGGGACCTGCTCGGAAAAGGATGCCATCGCAATGGATACCACTGCACCATCTTCTACCTTGACACATACAGTTCCAAAGGAGAATTTATGATAATCAAGCGCTTTCAAACTTCACACGGGTAATTTCTACCCATTTATCGAAGGCATTAGGATGAAGTTCCACTGAAGCTGGCACAGTAACAGCAGATAATTGATTATTCAAGAAAGCATGCTTGTCAATCGAGGTCACTGATGTTGGAATGGTAAGGGAGGTGAGCTTATTGAAGGAGAAGGCTCCCTCAGGGATTTCGTGAAGCCCACTAGGAATGGTTAGTTCTGTCAACTGATTGTAAGCAAAGGCTTCCACCCCCAAGAACATCAGACTTTTAGGGAGGGATAGACTTGTGATCTCGTTATAGGAAAATGCCTGTTCTCCGATGAAGTTGGTACCGTCAGGGATGACCACTGTGGCAAGGCGATTGTAAGAAAATGCACTCTTACCAATATAATCAAGAGCTGTGGGGAAGGCAATCTTCTCAAGTCGATTATATTCAAAGGATTGCTGATCAATCTTTTTTAGGTGTGAGGGGCAGACCAAAGTGGTCAAGCGATTGCATCGAAAGGCGCACATGCCAATATAGGTGACCTGACTAGGGAGAGATAATTTGGTGATATAGTTATCAGGAAAAGCCCAATCTGCAATCTCACGAATACTATTGGGGAAGTTTACCCCATTGAGCAAACGCCCTTCAAAGCATTCACGAGCAATCGCAATGACAGGGACCCCGTTCATTGAAGCTGGGAGGGTAGGGTTTTTATCTGTGCCACTATATTCTGTGATGGCGCATCCCTGTGGCACCATCTGAGATTGAAAATCGTGAATCCCGATTTGGGGGTTATTTGAAAATAATAAGGTTGGATTGGGATCTTCAAGGGCACATTTGGCACAGCGATCACTTCCTTGTGCGGCCTGATTGATTCCACAAGCCACGCAAACTGCGATACGAGTACCACATTCAAAACAAAATTTAGCGTTAGGAGTTAACTGTTCACCACAATGACTACACTTCATACTATGGTTCCCCTTTCTCAATTCATACGAGTGCTCCTCAAGATTTAAGGAGTCAAACACCCATTATATTACTTTCTATTATAACCTCTAAACGCATTTTTTGCAAGCTTTTTTTTAGTTCTTTGGCAAAATTCTCTCAAGCAATTCTAAATCATTGTCCAAATAGGTGGAAGGGGCTATAGATCCATCATAGGTAAAGCAATCTCCCTTGTCAGGGCAGAGGGGGAGAATGATGGCTTCAGCCAGCCGTGAGAGGGTTAGATTACGTGCATAAAGACTGCGATATTCTTGCTCGAGTACTCCGATGATTTGACGAGTGGAGACCAAACACGCTCTTGAGAATCCAGCCGTGGCCTCAGGGGGACACTCTTTTGCGAGAGGTGGAGACTCGTAAGGCATCACATGGTTAATTCCCGATAACATCCCCGAGAGATGAGGGTGCTCTCTCTCAACGGTATCTCCACCAAAGAAGGGGAAGAGGGTGGACTCTACAAACCAGCGATTGAGGGTGGGTAGAAAATACACCGAATCTACAAGGCGCTCACGCATTTCAATCAAATCTCGACCATGACCAGAGAGCACGCCTACCAAAATGAGGCGCAAATCAATCTCTTCCTCGTGCAAAATGGGGTCAATAGCAGCAAAACGAAACCCAGGGTGCATCAAATCATCCACCAAAATAACAGGACGATCAAAGGACTTCAGAGATCGAATCTGGCAAGAAATAGGGGGATAATTTGGAAATGCTTGGACCGAGTGATTGAGCAAATCAGGGGAGAAGACCTTATCCGTGTGAATGGTTTTGGTCACCGTGTTAGGGACAATTTTTCCACGCAACATCTTGCCATAAGGGGCGCAGAGGCATTCACCCAGTTGCCGAGGCTCCATTGGTGTGGTGGGGACGTTGTTATAGGCTGTAATTTTTTCCATCAATCGCTGGTGAATGATCTCAGCATGCAAAGTGAGGAGTAGATGTCCTGGTTCTAGTTGTGTGAGGGCGGTTTGCAGACGATTATGTCCTTGATTGATTGCGTTTTTAACAGCTTCGTTGTGGCACAAAGGCTCTTGAATGGTGGTTTCTAAATTTTGGATCAAGACCGAAGGGGCACTCATCTTGACCTCGAGCAGGGGGAGGGTCCCCTCGTATCTTAAAAATCCTTGAC
>JAWXUK010000185.1:0-4301 GCA_044432785.1 Eubacteriales bacterium
ATGTAGTTAATGGCATCACGAGAGGCAGAGACCGTTTGCATAGCAGAGGAAGCGGTTGTGATATCGTAATTTTTAACGCTATCGAGGACGGCAGCAAGTCCGTCGGTAGGTACTGCGACGGTACCTGTGCTATCTGCTCCGACTTGTAGGTCGATGGAGTCTCCACTAAAGACGTTGATGCCGTTGAATGTGGTGGATTGAGAGACACGGCTGATCTCGCTCACGATGGAGTCGAGCTCTTTTTGCATGAAGGAGCGCTCGAGGTCGGAGTAGATGCCGTTGCTTGCTTGCATCGAGAGTTCGTTGACACGACCGAGCATGTCGCTCACGCCGGAGAGAGCCCCCTCAGCAGTGCGAACGAGGTTTTGACCGTCCGAGACATTTTCGTCGAGTTGATCGTAGATGGTGATATAAGCACGCATTTTTTCGGAGACGGCAAGCCCTGCAGGGTCATCCCCTGCACGGTTGATAGAGCTACCCGAAGAGAGTTTTTCCTGACTGCGTGTGAGATCATCAGACTTGGACTGCATGCGACTTTTTTGAAGCTCGAGTTCTTTCTTTTGGATAAATCCGTCGTAATAGGAACCTTTATTTGCACTAATTTGCATAACATCAACCTCCAATAGAGTTGTAAAATAGATATAATCTTCTGATAACAGTATACCCTATCTCGCCTGATATGTCAAGTTTTTTTCTGAAATTCAGCCTTTATTTTGATAGGTACAGGATGTTTTCCGATGGGTCGTGGGTGAAGGTAAATCCAAATAGTGATTCGTACATTTCTTGAGGATATAGCGCATAATAATAATCTGTAATGCGTTTGCCGTAGACGTCGAAAACAATCTCGCCGGTGGTGGCGTCTCTTATTACCGTTTCGATTTCAAGTTTTGAGTAGTTTTTCTCCCCTTCTGGGAAGGTTGCCCCGAATAGGGTTTCTGTTGGCGACCAACTAAAATACCCGTAGAGGAGTATAATGTCTTCCAGTGCAAAATAGTGAGTGCCGTCACGAGAAATGGCAGGAAATGGAAGCTCTTTGCCTTCTGCGATGACTTTTGGGTGCTCTTCGCTGACCATTTGCAATAATACGTCAGAGGGGATTTGATGGAATTTTATGAAATAATTATAGTGAAAACCATTGTTTAGAAATAAAAGATGGGTATATTTATAGTCGAAATCCATGGAATACTGGATGTGCTTGGTCTCGTTCATTTGCTTGATTTCTTGATAATTCTGTTTTTCTACCAAATAATTTTTATGTGCTCCTGAAAAGTCATCATGGAATAAAATTAGGGTGATCAATAGCAGTAGGCTATAAGTAGATAGCTCATAGGTGGACTTTTTTGTTTTTTCTTGCGCATATGCAAGGAGTGAAACACTCATCAAAGTGACCACAAACCCTAAAAAAAGGAAAAAAGGGATCAAGACACGTGGCTCTGTAAATCCTGTGGGAATCAGCATCAAAAGGGATGCTCCTCCCCCGGCGAGCAAAGCTGCCAAAACAAATCTTTTCTTCCAATAAAAATAGACGAAAACAGAAAATATCCCCACAAATAGCACAAAAGCCTGCACTAATGTGAACCGTGTGACCGGAAAACAGAGCATGACACAGATACCAGCGCACAGCGCAGCAAAGGGGTAAAAACATTTCTTATCCTTCTCGATAAACAAGAAATAGAGGAAAAACAGGATGAAAAACGAGATGATTTGCACTTTTTGATCTAATACAATGAGGAAAAGACTCCACGCAGTTTCGGCATATTCTGCTAAATCAAAAAGTTTTTTCACGTCCCCACTCGTTTCGGTTCTCATTCGTTGCAGAGTTCCAGGGGAGAGAATTATGGTAGCATAACCTAGTAAGACGGAAAAACAGCTCACGAAATTTATTTTTCGAACCGAAGTGGAGGCCGTACGGCTTAGGGATGGCAGAGTATACAGGATTATCGTGGCCAACGCCAAGATACCCCCCTGTTCCGAGGTTGCTCCAGCGAGAAAGCAGATCACACAGAGTAGCGGTGTGAGTTTCCCCTTATGTTGCAGAGAAAATGCAGCAAGAGCGATAAATACGGGGTAAACATAGTTGAAAAAAGCAGAAATCCAGAGTACTCCTTCTTTCAAAATGGCAATGTCGAGACAAAGTAGGTAGCCCACCACAAAAGAGGAGTAAATAGCGATATTCGAAAAAGTGGGGGTTGAACTATTTAATTTCACTAAAAAGTATCCCATACCCAGTATCATACAGGTTCCGACAAGAGGGAAAATGAGGGTACCGAAGAACAAAACGAGATTGATTATCACATGGACGATGGCTCTGCCGTTGAAATTGAAATAATGGCTGTAGGTTTCTGCTAGAAAGTTCTGAAATCCACCTCGTAAAAAACTAGCGTAAAAGTAGTCATCCCCTAATAAAATGGACTGCTCTAAAAATAGGTAGAATATTCCTATGAGTAGCAACGAAGGGAGAAGGAGAACTAGTTTCTGACTGTTTAATTTCATGATAGTACCTGTTTCTTTGATTTTATTTGCAGTGGAAAGGCTAGAATCACTTGCATTATACCTGATATTATATCATAAATGTTAGTTTTCGTCAAGGTTTATCCCCTCTCTGCCAGCTTGATGCACTTTATTTCACATAAAATAACCCCTCTTAAATCATTGTTACCAATGGATCTAAGAGGGGTGAAGATTGTGGTATTAGAGGAGGTAAATCCCTGCTTTATCACAAGCAGCGTGTGTTTCGTCGTCCCAGAGGGAGGCTTGAACCTCGCCGATGTGGACTTTACCTAGTAGGTGCATAGAGACACGAGATTGGCCGATACCACCACCCAAAGTGAATGGTAGCTCCCCTGCGAGCAATTTTGCATGGAAGGGAAGTTTACGGCGATCGTCGCAACCTGCGATGGTGAGTTGGCTATCCAAGGACTCAGGGCTGACACGGATACCCATCGAGGAGAGCTCGAGAGCATGTCCGAGCACCTCGTTCCAGAGGATGATGTCGCCGTTGAGGTTCCAGTCGTCGTAGTCTGGGGCACGACCGTCGTGTGGTTCACCAGATTTGAGCTTATGTCCTACCCCCATGATGAAGATACAGCCAAATTCTTTGGCAAGGATATCCTCACGCTCTTTTTTGGATTTATCGGGATATAGGTCCTCCATCTCTTGCGTGGTGATGAATTTCACCTCTTTAGGGATGACAGGGAGACCTGTGAGTTGTGGGAACATGGTGCGCAAAACCTCTTGGGTTTCGGCAAGTGCGTTCACGATGCAAAGAACTTGGGTCTTTAAGTAGTCGGTATTGCGATCTTTTTCAGCAATGACCTTTTCCCAGTCCCATTGATCCACATAGGCAGAGTGAATATTGTCGTGGATTTCGTTGCGACGGATGGCATTCATGTCGGTGTAAAGTCCGGTTCCTGCGGCAAAGCCGTAGTTGTTGAGTGCCATACGCTTCCATTTTGCGAGAGAGTGAACCACTTGTGCTTCTTGATTGACTCCGTCAACAGAGAAAGAGACAGGAGATTCCACTCCGTTTAGATCATCATTGATGCCAGATGTGGCAGTGACAAAGAGAGGAGCGGAGACACGATGGAGTTGTAAGGACCCGCAGAGTTTGTCCTCAAATAGGCGCTTGAGTAGACCGATGGCACGTTGGGTTTCGTAGATGGATAGTAAAGATTTGTATCCAGCTGGGATTACTGTTTTCATAGTATTGCACTTCCTTTCTTAAAAAACCAATTCTAGCACAGGTTTTTGGCAATGTCAACGATTTTTCAGCCTAAATTTCTTTTTTGGTAAAAATAGGCAAATCGTGCCGGAATTTAATTGTCATTTTCTGCAGTATCCGACAAAACTTCTTCCAGTATTTTGAGACCAATATCGATTTCTTCCTTGGAAATGTTGAGGGGTGGGAGGAAACGGAGCTTGGTTTTCGCAGACAAAATGATAAGACCTTTCGCCAAACAAGCCTCGATCACGGCTGGGGCTTCTTTGGAGGAGAGGGAAATTCCGATCATCATACCAAGACCGGATACACTTTCGACCCCGTCCATTTTAGCGAGTTTTTCACGGAAATAGGTTGCCGTTTGGTTGACCTTGTCGAGGTCGAGCTGTTCTAGCACCGTGATTGCTCCGGCGCAGACGATGGGATTTCCACCGTAAGTGGTGCCGTGGTCGGAAAATTTGAATACATTTTCGGTGGTCTCGCTAAGCAAGATAGCCCCGATGGGCAGTCCCCCACCCAGTCCTTTTGCGAGGGTGGTGATATCTCCCTTGACCCCGTATTGTTCCTGAGCGAGGAGGGTTCC
>JAWXUK010000186.1:0-4284 GCA_044432785.1 Eubacteriales bacterium
ACGAACAATGACATACCCACCCGAGCGAGCAAACCCGAAAATGAGACAGGAAACCAAGGTAGGTAAAATCTTCCAGTTACCGAAGATGAGGGAGGCGATAGAGAGGTAGCCATACCCCATAAAGATGGCAGAAGAGAAGCTCGCCGAGACCGAGTAGGCGAAGCAAATTCCAGCAATGCCAGAGAGTGCGCCCGAAACCACGATGGCAATCAGTTGCACCCGAACGACACTCACACCAGCGGCATCCACGGCTTGAGGCATCTCGCCACAGGCACGTAAATCCATGCCGAATTTGGTGCGATAGAGAACATACCACGCAAGAACTGCCACTGCAGTAATGATGAAATTATAGGGGTAAATTTCGGTGAAGAAGGCTCCAAGGACGGGGATTTCGCTCAAACCAGGGATGGTAATCCGTTTGACGACGTTGAGGGCAAACTTATCCGACGCACGTCCGAAGAGGTTGGTATTGAGGAATTTCGTTAAAAAGAGGGTGAGGGAAGAGGCGAGGATGTTGACCACCACACCACTCACCGACTGTTTTGCCTTGAATTTGAGGCAGAGCAGAGCGTGGATGAGGGAAAATACCCCACCACCGATCATGGCAAAGAAGACTGCAATGTAGAAGGGGAGTTGTGACCCCGAGACAAAATAGTCGGTCACTAGGAGGGCGGCAAGTGCTCCGGTAAAGGCGCCCACCCCTTGGAATCCCTCCAAACAGAGGTTGACAATACCACTGCGCTCGCAGTAAATGCCACCAATTGCCATAATAAAGAGGGGGAGCGCAAAGGACATCCCGTCCCGAATCATGAGATCAATCATCTAAAGCACCTCCTACGACGTCTTTTGCTTGCTTGATTTTATAGGAAACATAACCACTACAGGCACTACAGAGCAGCACAACAGCAGTGATCACCGAGGCGATTTCGCTTACCATTCCAGTGGAGGAACTCATGAAAATACTACCTTTACTAAAGATGGTGATCACAAAGGAGGTGAAAATAGCACCGATGGGGTTGGCATTTGCGAGGAGTGCCACAGCAATGGCATCAAAGCCGATCGAGGGCAGAACACCAGGTGGAATGGTGGAGAAATATCCCAGATAATAGGTAGCACCAGCCAGCCCAGCAAGGGCGCCCGAAATCATCATGGATACCACAAGGGTGCGCCCCACAGAAATCCCAGAATAGCGAGCCGATTCAGGGTTAGACCCCACGGTTTTGAGCTCGTAACCATAGGTGGTACGCTCGATATATATGTGGAGTAAGGCAACACAGATCAGTGCCAACACAATCCCAAGGGGAATATCCATCTTCAAATCCCCCACAGGATAGGAGGTGAGGGTGAGTTGAGATTGGCTACTCACCACCCGAGATTGCCGAGAAATGACGTCGATATACTTGGTATTGATGAAAAAACCTGTGATATATTGCACAATATAGTTAAACATGATGGAAGAGACCACTTCGTTGATGTTAAAGCGATACTTCAAATAGCCAATGAGCCCAGCGAGGAGTGCGCCAAAGAGGGCCGCCACTACGATGACCAAGGGCTTTGCCACAAGGGCAGGTAGGTCGCTATAGCCCACTAAAATGGTGCTCATATAGCCAGCGAAGAGCATTTGACCCGATACACCGATGTTAAAGAGTCCGGCACGTAACCCCACGCAGATGGATAGGGTGGCAAAGAGGGTAGGGGTGAGTGCGTTGATAAAACTGGTAAAATCGGTGAGCATACTTTTCCCACCGGCATAGTTGGCTTTTTGTAGCAACCCCGACCCTTGGAGCAGACTGGTATAGGCCTGGATAGGGTTATGCCCAATGAATAAAATAATGATACTCCCCAAAACCAAACTGAACAAAATGGCGAAAATGGGTATGGTAATTCGTTGGCGCTTCTCATCTCCGAAAAAGAAGAGAGCCCCCTTGGCGATGGCTGCTTTAGCCTGCTTCATGTGATTTCACCCCCATCATAAATTCGCCCACTTGGTTGTGGGTTAGACTATCTGCAGCTGCAATTTCCTGCATTTCTCCACTGTAAATGACCCCGATGGTGTCAGTGCAGTCCATTACCTCATCTAATTCGAGGGAAATGAGCAAAATGGCACGTCCTTTGTCTCGTTCCTCCACAATTTGACGGTGAATATTCTCGATGGCACCGATGTCGAGTCCACGAGTGGGTTGCACCACGATCATCAAATCAGAGGGGTTTTCCACCTCACGAGCTATGATGGCCTTTTGCTGATTTCCACCACTCATGGCACGCACTGTGGTGCTACCACCTTGAGCGCAACGAATATCGTAATCTTTGATCATTTTCTCGCTAAATTGCTCGAATTCCGACTGCTGTAGAATGTGTTTCTTGGAAAATGGCTCTTTATAATAGGATTTCGAGGCAAGATTGGTCTTAAGGTCGAGTTCTAGCACCAAACCGTGTACCTGTCGATCTTCAGGAACATAGGAAATTCCAGCCTGCGTTCTCTCACGAATGGATAGCTGAGTGATATCCTCTCTGTTGAGTAGAATAGTACCACTCTCTGCCTGTGCCATGCCAAAGATGGCGTCTGCAATCTCGACCTGACCATTCCCCGAAACCCCTGCAATGGCAAAGATTTCCCCGGCATGAACGGTAAAGGAGACATCCTTGACCACAGGGAATTTATTGCGATTGAGGACGGTGAGGTTTTTGACCTCGAGGACGGGTTTTCCCACATTCATGGGGGCTTTTTCCAATTGGAACGAGATTTCACGTCCCACCATATAGCTTGCCATTTCCTTTGTGGTAGTGGAGGCGACATCGTAGACCCCGATGAGTTTACCGTGGTTTAGGACGGCGCAACGGTCGGCAACCATTTTAATTTCCTCTAATTTGTGGGTAATTAAAATGATGGTTTTGCCAGAATCACGCAGTTCACGGATGATTTGGAGCAGATAGGTAATTTCCTGTGGAGTGAGCACTGCAGTGGGTTCGTCAAAAATCAAAATCTCTGCTTCACGGTAGAGCATTTTTAAAATTTCCACCCTCTGTTGAATGGAGACATTCATGGTTTCAATCACTTGGGTGGGGTCCACCTCTAAGTGATAGCGCTTGGATAACTCTGCAATGGTATCGTCATATTTCTTCAAATTGACGGTGGGAAGGAAACCAAACAGTTTATCCTTGCACTCCAGTCCCAAGATAATATTTTCGGTGACGGTATAGTTGGGGACCAGCTTAAAATGCTGGTGTACCATTCCAATATTAAGCTTGGTAGCATAGGCAGGGGAGGGGATTCGCTCTTTCTTTCCACGGATGAAGATTTCTCCCTCGTCGGGCTCATACATGCCAAAGAGCATGCTCATCATGGTGGATTTTCCAGCGCCATTTTCCCCCAAGAGAGCGAAGATCTCCCCCTGTTTGATTTGCAGACTGACATCATCGTTTGCCACAATACCGGGGAATCGTTTGGTGACATGCTTCATTTCCACGATGTAATCGGTTTGAGTACTCATAGCAATTCTCCAATCAAGAAAAGGTTAATATTAAAAAGGGATATTGCCAACTGTGACAATATCCCTTTATCATGTGTGAATATCTAACGGGTAGGACTTAGGAATCCATACCTGGGAAGTCTGCAGAATCAATGCCGTTGAAGTTTGCAGCAGGCACGATGGTACCATCTTTGATGAGCACTTCGGCTTCGAGGATTTTTGCAACGGTGTCCTCGCTCATTTGATGTCTGCCGTCTTCAGAAACAAAGCCAGTGGAGTCGGTGTCTGCAAGGAGTAGAACGTTACCACCTGTGAAGGTGCCGTCTTTGATGGCGTTGAGTTGACGATAGATGTTGAGGTCCATAATCTTCAGACCAGTGGTGAGCACCACGTTACGGGTTCCACTCTCGCCGTCGTCGTATTGATCCACGTCACAGCCGACGATCATAGCAGAAGCGTGCTCTTTTGCAGCAGTGAAGACACCGATACCAGAACCACCAGCAGCCACGAACATGATATCAACCCCTTGAGCAATGAGGGCTTCGCCAACAACTTTACCGGTTTCGAGGTCATCGAATGTGCCGACATAGTTACCAGCAACGTTTGTATTGGTGACGTCGGTACCAGCATAGGAAGGTAGCTCGACAAATTCGACGCCAGTGTCGTATTTTGCGTTTGCATAGTTCACGCCAGACTCGAAACCATATTGGTAGTTGACGTTAGAAGGATAAGCGATACCGTTGACCACAGCCACTTTTTTGGTCTCAGACTCGAGAGCTGCAGCCATACCAGCGTAGAATCCGCTCTCTTGCTC
>JAWXUK010000187.1:0-4259 GCA_044432785.1 Eubacteriales bacterium
CAAACCTCACCACAGGGGGGGTAATGCGTGGATATGGCATTCCTCAGGTGGATTTTGCCATGGAATGCATGATGGATGATTTGGCACTGCAATTATCCATAGACCCCATCGACTTCCGACTCAAAAACTGCATGCAACCGGGCTACGAGGACCCTCACACCCATATCAAATACCGTGGCAACGGCTTAGAGCAATGTATTGCCATCGGACGGGAGAAAATCGGATGGGACGAGAAACGTAAATCTTATGCAAACCAAACAGGGCGAGTGCGCCGAGGTGTTGGAGTGGCAATCTTCAACTATAAAACAGGGGTTTACCCCATTTCCCTCGAGACAGCCTCCTGCCGTATGATCCTAAACCAAGATGGATCCATGCAAATTCAGCTCGGTGCCACCGAAATCGGACAGGGAGCCGACACGGTATTCACCCAAATGACTGCAGAGATCACCGGCATCACCGAGGATCGCATCCACATTATCTCCACCCAAGATACCGATGTCACCCCCTTCGACACAGGTGCCTACGCCTCTCGTCAGTCCTATGTCACAGGGAAGGCAGTCAAGAAAACAGGGCTTCTCTTCAAGGATAAAATCCTCACCTTTGCACGTGAAATACGTGAGATCGGGGATGCCCCCCTCGAAATTGTGGAAAATCGTATCCTCAATGCCGACGGCACCGAACTCATGACCCTAGAAGAACTGGGGATGGAGGCAATGTATAGCCTCTCGTGTAGTCAGCACATCACGGCCGAAACCACCAGTCACTGCACCGATAACAGCTTTGCCACAGGTGCCACCTTTGTCGAGGTCGAGGTGGATATCCCCCTTGGAAAGGTCAAGGTGCTTAACATCATCAATATCCACGACAGTGGAACCCTTCTCAATCCAAAGCTTGCCATCTCGCAGGTTCACGGAGGGATGAGCATGGGACTTGGCTACGTGCTCGGCGAGGAACTCCTCTTCGATGCCAAGGGAAAACCCCTAAATGATAACCTCCTCGATTACAAGCTCCCCACAGCACTCGATACCCCAGAACTGCAAACCGATTTCGTGGAGCAATACGACGAATCAGGCCCCTTCGGCAACAAGGCACTCGGAGAACCCCCCACCATCTCGCAAGCCCCAGCCATTCGCAATGCCGTCCTCCACGCAACAGGGGTGGCATTCGATAGCCTGCCCTTAAATCCAGAAAAATTGGTGCTAACATTCCTTGAAAAAGGACTCATCAAAGGAGGTGACACCCATGTATGATATCGGAACTTTGCACAGAGCCACCTCGATAGAAGATGCGCTCACAGCACTCAAAGCAAACCCAGAAGCCACCCTCATTTCAGGTGGGACAGATGTGTTAATCAAAATCCGTGAAGGCAAAATGGACGGTTGCGCTTTGGTGGATATCAGCAACGTCAAAGAGCTTAAGGGGATCTCTCTCTCGGATAACGGCGATATTGTTATCAAAAGTGGCACAGTCTTCTCGGCAATCACCAAAAACCCCATCATTCAAGCGCATATCCCCATGCTAGGGGAGGCAGTGGATCAGGTGGGAGGTCCTCAAATCCGTAACATGGGTACCATCGGTGGAAACCTGTGCAACGGTGTCACCAGTGCTGATAGTGGCGCCACCACTTGCACCTTGGGCGCAACCCTCGTCCTCCAATCCCTCCAAGGAGTGCGAGAGGTTCCCATCACCGAATGGTACGCAGGAGCCGGCAAGACGGTCTGCCAAAAGGACGAGATCTTGGTCTCGGTCAACATCCCTAAAAAAGAGTACGAAAATTTCTATGGCCACTATATCAAATACGGCAAACGCAACGCCATGGAGATCGCCACCTTAGGGGCTGCCGTCAACCTCAAACTCTCCTCAGATGGCAAAACCGTCGAGGATATTCGCATCGCCTTCGGCGTTGCCTCGCCAAACCCCATGAGATGCCCTGTGACAGAGGAGAAGATCAAGGGTATGACGGTTTCCATCGAAACAGCCCAAACACTCGGCTCCCTCGTGCTTACCGAGGTCAACCCTCGCACCAGTTGGCGAGCTTCTAAGGAATTTCGTCTACAATTGGTGGAAGAATTGTCCACCCGTGCCTTTATCGAGGCAGTTGCAAGAGCAGGAGGAGAGAAATTATGCTTGAAATAATGAACTTTGTGGTCAACGGAACCCCCACCCAAATCGCCATCGACCCACGGGAATCCCTCCTCGAGGTCCTTCACAATCGACTCGGGCTAGACAGCGTGAAAAAGGGGTGCGAAGTAGGGGAGTGTGGCGCTTGCACCGTTTTAGTGGACGGCGAAGCCATCGACTCCTGCATCTACCTCGCCCTAAATGCCGAGGGGAAACACATCCTCACCGTGGAGGGACTGCGCAAACCAAACGGCGAACTGAGCCACATTCAAGAGGTTTTCATCGAAGAAGCAGCGGTGCAATGTGGATTTTGTACACCGGGGATCATCATGTCTGCAGTGGAAATCCTAGGCACAAAGCAGGACTACACACGGGAGGAGCTGCGCAAGCTTATCTCGGGACACATGTGCCGTTGTACAGGGTATCAGCATATTTTAGATGCCGTGGAACGACTGGTACGAGAAGGTCAGAAACAAATGTGAAAAATCGCTTGACCAAGCCAATAAACAGTGCTATACTGTTCTTGGAACCCATTTTACAATAAAAAAGGAGAACTTATGAAACAATCTATCAAACGCTTACTCTCTGCTACAGTAGCAGCCACTATGACCCTGTCACTCTCTGCCACTGCTTTTGCAGATGATGTCGGGGCCATCAACGAAAACCCACGTGATTCCTTCTACCAAACCTACGGCTACGAAAGGGCTGCCGATGTCTTCTACAACGGCAAATACATGAACTTCCCACTTGCCTATCCTCTCGTGCAAAACGGAACCACTTATGTCCCTCTTGCTTACTTTGCAGAAACCATCGGTGCAGATGTTGAATATTTCGCCGAAACCCACTCGGTAGAGCTCACCTACAAGGGAGATAAAATCTTCTTCGACATCGGCTCATCCGATTACTCGGTCAACGACGGTGCCATCCAACAGCTACCATACCCAACCTTTGCTGCTGCAAACTCCACCATGGTGCCAGTCCGTTTCATCACTGACGTCTTTGGTTACGGACTCTACTGGAATGGCACAGAAAAACAAGTCATCATCGTGGATATCGAAAACCTAAAAGCAGGGATCGATACCGACTACACCATCTTCACCGAACTGATGCAATTTGCAAATGGTTCCGTCGAAGGTGGCCAACTGCTCACCGGTTCTTTCACCTACGAAATCGAATCTGACGGAATTGTGGTCACTACGGTGAGCGAGGTGAATATCCATGCAGACAACGATGCCGGCATCAATGCTCAAATGGATCTAGCAGTAGACTTCGGCGACCATGCCGACCTGTTGCTCGAGGAACTACAAGGCCACGAAGATTCTGCTCTGGCAGAGGCACTGCTCCAAGCTTTGGGTGCATTTAATCTCGACATGATCTGCGATATCAACACCATGGATTTATACTTCCAATCCGATATCATCCCCACACTGATCCCTTTCATGTTGGGTACAACTGCAAATGATCTCGGTGTTGATGGTGAGACCTGGTACAAAATCTCTCTCTTCGACCTCATGAGCGAGCAAGATAAAATTATCTTTGAAGCTGCATTTAGCGATGCTCTGATCCTTGAAAACGATCTCACTATGGAGAACTTGGTGGATTACATCCTCGAACAATCCAGAGAAAACGACAACGACTATAACGACTTCTACGCACTTGCAAAAGGGATCCTCGACTTCGCACACAACGATAATTTCGTCAAAAATGGCGCAAACTACGTCTATGCCGATAGTCAAGAGGTTGGTGGAAGTCCTATGACTTGGAACCTCACCATCCACACTGAAAACGACAAAGTGATCAGCTACATCTGCGAATTTGGCATGTATGATGATTACACCACCTTAGATTGCTCCATCGCACAAGCAAGCCAAAACGAGATCACCTTCATCATCAACGCAAGTATCTTCGATGATCTATTCTACGAGATGACAGGCGACTTCGAAATGGAATTAACCGATGCTCCTGTGGTTCTGGTTCCAGATTCTAACGACATTCTAAACCTAACCCCTTATCTACAATAATCAAAATTCCCCCCTACTTCGGTAGGGGGGAAAAGGAACAGCACCAAGATGGCTAGTCTTGGTGCTTTTCAAATGCGAATGAAAGAGAGTGTCCCTCAAAGGTTCTGCTGAAACCCA
>JAWXUK010000188.1:0-4226 GCA_044432785.1 Eubacteriales bacterium
GATGGCTCGTCCGAGTGAGGTGGCCTCCCCCTTGCCGTAGCCTGTCATACTTGTAATCATAGTGCATTCCTTGCTCTCTGTCACGGATGGCAGAGGTGTTTTTAGATAATTTTCTTGAATTTCTTGTTGAAATGTGCGATTAGGTTGGAAAGTCCGAAATCGTATGCGATGAAAATGAGGTTGAGGAGGATGGTGATGGCTGCCTTGGGGAGGGGTGGTAGGGCTGGGAGGAGGATGCGAAAACTGTGGAAAGAAAAGAGGAAGAGGAGGTTTGCGAAGAGGAGCTTGAGTGGCCACTCCATCCAAAGTTTTTCACGTTTTTCAATTTGCCCTTTGAGGATGGGATAGATGCCAAAGCAAATGGCATAGAGGAGACTGAGGGTTTTGTTGGGGATGAGGAGCATACTGAGGATGGAGGATCCCCCCCAACAAAGGTAGGCAGAACGAAGGTCGACCACCAAAACCACAAGCAACGGGCACAGCCCTGCCAGTGCGATTCCCCCTAAAGGAGTGGTGGTTAAGGAGGAGATATATTGAATGGTGACCGAGGTTGCTGTCATCATGGCACCCAGTGCGATGGAATGAGAGGTGCTCATCAACAGCACCCGTTGCAAAGACAGTTTAGGCACATGAGCTGGGTGCAACAATCGCAAGAACCACAGACGCAGGGGGTGGGTTGGTAGCCGTAGGAGCGATAGGAGTTCCCTCCACGTTGTAGCATGGCGAGGGCTTGGCGATATTCCATGTTGCCTGGCTCGAGCTGAACAGCCATGTTATAATTTTTGAGTGCCTCGTCTGTCCATCCACGGCGATATGCGATGGAGCCACGGAGAAAATAGGATTCGGCACCTTGAGGGAGCTCGTTTAAGGCTTGCTCGGCTGCCTCTAAATTTCCGACGTTTATCATGTTGCGAATGCGTGCGTAAGGGCTGTTAGAGGCGCCACCATAATTTGGTTGGGAATAGCTCCCCTGCCCTGCGCTCTGCTTGCCACTGCGTGTGCGAGTGATTTGGTCGTAGGCATCGTTGATTGCCTTCATTTTTTCCTCGGCAAGGTCGGCGAGAGGGTTATTTTGATAGTTATCTGGGTGATATTTGCGTGCTTGCTCACGGTAGGCTTTTTTGACCTCGTCGTCGCTTGCGGAGGAGCTCACCCCTAAAATTTGATAGGGATCATTCATGTTTGGTTCTCCAAATCTTTTGTATTTCTCTTCCGTCGAAGACGGCTTGTTGCACCATGGGGATACCAAGGTATAGGATATTTTCGATGACCCCACTACGCTCGTTTGGCTCTAAGAGATGGAAGGCAGAACGAGAGAGGTTGAGGGAATTTTCAAGTAGAATTTCGAGGGCTGGGTCGTCCCCTGTTTCGCCATAGCGATAGCGCAATGGGTTGTATTTTTCTTGGGTGATGTCCTCGGCGAAGTCGTCTCGGGCATCAATGAGGTAGATCCATCTGCCAACATGGTAGAGGAGCTGTTCGGTGGCACGACGACGTGTGGGATCTTGAAAATGGGTGGCGAGTGACTGCAATATCGTGGCGAATTGGTGGGTCACTGCGTCGATTTTGGGGGAGTTCTCCCCTTCTAAGGTGGAGAGTGCCCCTAATTGGGTCTGCACCATCTCGCACAAGGAGGGCTGAGCCTGTCTTGCTTTGCGATAGCTTTTTTTTAAGAGGGCTGCCGATATTTTCGCCCCAAGTTTCTTGAAACCACGCTCGTCTGAGATGGTATCTTGCAGTTGAAACCAGGTTAAAATAATGCTGACATCGGCTGCAAGATCCAGTGCTTTGCTTGGGGGTGCCATCTCTTTTTTTCGAAGTAGATTGGCGTGACATCTGCCCTTGCAAGGGATATAGTCATCTTCCTCTAAGAGGAGGGCGAGAAATGTCATATCGAAGCTAAGTCCCATAGGGGCGAGCCCACCATAACGCACACGAAGGGTTTTGCAAAGTGCGCAATAGGTGGCACGGTAGAGGTCGTATTCTCGGCATTTTAGTTCAGGGCGACAGGGGCGAACATATCCAAACATAGGGTCCCCTTAGATCCTCTGACTGATGGTGAATTCTGGGACATCTTTTTTTCTGATTTTTTTATCGAGTAGGATGGCTGGCAGAAATCCGACGGCAATCCCTAACAGAGCGAAGAGGAGGGATTGTCCCTCGCCAAAGCCGATGGAGCGCCCTATCATATAGCCGATGAGCATGGTGATACATGGGAGCAAGTAGACCGGGAGCGAGATGGCGATGGAGTTACCTGCGTTTGTTTCAAGTTCGACCCACTCCCCTGCACTGGTGCCAAGGGGGTCGTCTGCTAGGGCGAGGAGCTCTTCTGTGGGGTGGGAGATGCAGACCTTGCAACTATGGCAATCGGTGCCACATTGCATTTGTCGCATCAAGGAGACACGGACAACTCCTGGGGAGATGACCTCTTTGACCACTGCGTTTTGACTCATAAATGGGTTCCTTTCTTATCGACCGATGTCCACCACGATGTTGTATTCCCCTGTGACACCCACATCTTCCGAGGCATCAAGATAAACCTTGACAGATACAGAAGTGGAGCCGATGGCAGAAATATTGGCGAGGTCTGCCACGATGCGAAGTTGCGAGGGGTCGATCTCGGCGAGTGCCTGAGTGCTACCACGTACTACAACGGTACGCATTTGTGTGGAAGCTGTGGCAGTATAGCCGTGGGGGATGTTGATGAGCTGAATATTAGTAACCTCGAAGGATTGGGAATCAAGCCCTTCGATTTGCACGGTGACCACGGCTTCGGTGGTACCACTGACGTTGTTTAAGGTGTGATCAATGCTGATGGGTAGGGTGAAACTCTTACGGTCGATGACCTTGCTAAGGTCGATGCTACCGAGGGAGATTTCTTCAAGACCTGCCATATCCTCTTTCGAACCAGAAACCGTGATGGAATTGGGTTCGAGGGTGAGTTTCGAGATATCTTCTGGGATGGCTCCCCCACCTGCGATGAAGTTGACGGTAAGTGGGATTTCCTTCACAACCACGACAGGGACCGTGATGAAGACAGTTTTCTCGCTGATTTCGAGGGAGAAGTCCTCGATTTTGTTGCCATTGATATCTAACATGACCAGTGGAAGTTCGCCGGAGAAGCGCTCGGAGAGATCTTCTTGCTCGAGGATGACTGCCACACGATGGACATGGGAGACCGACTCGATCGAGCCACTGATGACTACGGTTTCGGGGCTGACCGTGTGCTCGGCAAGTTGATAGCCGGATGCTACACTACCACGCATGATGAGATCGATGGGGAAGACTTCGGTGGCGAGCTCCCCTACTGTGATGGTGAGTTGTTGTGGGGTGCGACTCTCTTCAACAATGTTGTTTGCATTGATATATGTGGGTTTATTTAGAGTGTAATTGACGAGATACTCCCCTGCTTCTGCAAGTTTCGAGACATCGATGGTGACCGAGAGGTTATCATTGTTGATGGAACCAGAGACGCTATTGGGAGAGCGCAATGTGAGGTCCACGGTCTCTTGCGAGATGGTGGTGATGGTGAGTCCTTGACTCTCGAGGATATTTTCCCCCGTGATGATGACAGGAATATCACGCACAAAGAAGGTTTGGTCGGGGTCTTCCACATCAATGACATAAAGCCATAAAATAAATGCTAAAAAGACCGAGAGCACCATATAGGGGATTTTATAATTTTCCGTTTTGTTCATTCTTCGCCCTCTTTCTTCCCTTTGTGGAATAATCCAGAGATATTTGTAATACTACTTGGCTTTTTCTCGGGTTTATCTTCGGGGAGAAGGTCGTTACGCAGAAGTCGGTTGAGGGTTTCGGCAGAGAGGTGGCGCTTGAGCATTCCACCCACGGCAACCGAGATTGAGCCGGTTTCCTCGGAGACCAGAACCACCACAGCGTCGGAGTGCTCGCTCATGCCGATGCCGGCACGGTGACGCATGCCGAGGTCACGGCTAAGGTTTGAATTGGTCGAGAGTGGAAGCATACATCCAGCCCCCACGATCCGTCCATCTCGGACGATGACGGCGCCGTCGTGCATGGGAGCCTTGTCCCAGAAAATATTTTTGAGGAGTTCGCTCGAAACTCGGCAATCCAAGGGGGTGCCGGTTTTGATGACGTCATCTAAGAGGTCGCTACGCTCGAAGACCATCAAGGCGCCCACCTTGTCCTTCGAGAGAGCAATATAGGCTTCGATGGTTTGAAGGATGGCTCGTTCGAGTTCGGGG
>JAWXUK010000189.1:0-4141 GCA_044432785.1 Eubacteriales bacterium
GAGACGGGCTCTCGATTGAGGAGGCACTGGAAAAAGCAGGTGGCGTGGTGGAAGGGTACTATGCCACGGCAACCGCTATGACACTTGCAGAAAAATATGGGGTGGATATGCCCATCGTGCGAACTGCCTATGCCGTTCTCTACGAAAATAAGCCGGTTTTAAACCTTGTGAACGAACTCATGATGCGAGATAAAAAAGGAGAACAAGAACAAAACGAAGGAAAGGGGAACTGACCTTGAAACGGAACTTGATTGCACGACTTACTGTGATCTCTCTGACGCTATTGCTCGCTCTCTCCCCCGTGTATGCTGCCGTGGATTCCCTCGTGCTGGTATCGAATGATGATGGACTCTTTGGCTATGAATCGGCTGATGGAGAGCTTGTGGTGGATTATATCTACCTCTCGGCTTCGGAATTTGATCAAGGACTTGCCCTAGTGTCAAGGGATACCGATGGCAGTGGTTGGCCCTATGAATGTGGCTTTATTGATGCCACGGGGGAAGAGGTCATTCCCCTGATCTACGAATCTGCAGAACCCTTTTCCGAGGGATTTTCCGTGGTGAGATCTGGTGGGCTCTTTGGCTATATTACGATGGAGGGGGATGTCGCTCTCCCCTTTGTCTATGAGAGTGCGAAGTCCTTCTCTGGTGGTCAAGCCGTGGTCAAGGAAAATGGTGTGATGCAAATCATTTCTCGTCCCAACCTTGAGGCACCGAATCTCTACTTAGAAGAGAGCACGTATGTCACCTTCACCTCTGTTGATCAATATATTTCCTACTTATCTGATGCCTTTGGTGCCCTCGAAGGGGATCCTGTCAACGAAGAGGCAATGGTCAAACTCGAGCAACTACTTCCCCATCTGATGCGTCAAATGCCTGCAGTTGAGGTGGAGCTGGATGGTGTTACGGTCTATGTCCATGATGTGAACTATAGTTCTGTGCTCACAACTTCGATCGACACCTACGAGCAACTTATGAACCTCTTCGATGCTTATGACATGAAGCCGAGCAACACCCTATATTATTTCCTTGCGATGTTACGCAATGGTGTTGGAAATCCTGTGCAAAACGGTAGTTCCGTCACTTTGCGCACCGGTATCGACTATATCGTGATGCCCTTCCCACACCCCTATTTCGATCCTACTGTCTATCGTCTTTTTGTGGAAACCTCAGAATATACTGCCTATTTGACCGACCGTTTGACAAGTTTGGGTTCTACCCAACCAAATGAAGCTGGTGTGCTCGCCATTCAAGATTATATCAGCTATTCCTTCCTCAATTTCAAGCCCTCATACCTCAAGACAAAGGACAATGAGATCACTATCAACGCTGAGGAGCATTCGGACTATTTCAAAGAGCGTAGTCTATTCACTGCTGAAATCAATGCTATGCTCGAACAATATCAAATTTCACTGTTGCAAGATTACAACAACGAAATTTTGATTCTGGCCTCTCGTGTGGATCTTGCAGAAATGATTACGGTTTCGCTCGAGAGTTCCTTCATCATCCCTTATCTCTCTAATATTGATGGGATTCGCATTGTTGTAGGCACAAAAGGGGAAGGGGTCTTTCTTCCCTCGGATGCACTCCAAGCAATCCTAAATGGGACTTCGAACTACACCTTCGACATCAAGTTTGGTGGAACCCACGTCGAGCTTGCGGCACCTGGTGTTGGACTTGCCTCCCCCATCTTCTTCTCCCTCCCCTCGACGAGCAGAACGGCAACCATCTACGCATCTATCGGAGGGAACCCTGCCGAAAACTGGGGTGGCCTCTATAAACTAAATAACACCATTGAGTTTGCAACCTCCAATTCTGGGATATACTCGGTACAAGAAGCAAAACTACCCATCGACGATATCGAGCACCTCTCTCGAGAGGAGCAGGATACCATTCACTTTATGGTTTCCAAGGGATTTTTTGAATTGGACGAGATGTCATTTCATCCTGAAGAGCATATGAAACGGATCGAGTTCATCTCGGCATTGGTTAAAATGTTCTATGCACAGGATAGTACTGCCACCTCAAACTTTGTAGATGTCCCAGAGAGTAGCCCTTACTACGCCTTGGTTTCTGCAGCATCTCAAGCCGGGATCGCCAGTGGCTACGATGGCAATATTTTCGGCGCCGATTACTATGCCTCACGCACCGAAGTGGTCTCCTTTATGGCACGCACCTTGGCGAGTCAAAAGGGGTATGTATTCCCTGAAAATGTTGATGAAGTGCTCTCGGTCTTTCGAGATAGCGACGACATCGAATCATGGGCACGAGAGAATATCGCCCTCGCTGTAGAGCACTTTTTGATTAGTACTGTGGGAGATTTTAACGGCTCGGACGAAATCTCTCGTAATGAGGGAGCGAAGCTGTTGCAAACCCTGTTCTCGAACCTATACGACACTCCCGAAGGTGGAACCATTTATGGTTCCCTTGAAGAGGAAAAAAGTTCCTTTCTGATTGACAATGCTCCCTATATCGCAGCTGGTGTGGGAGGATTGATTTTAGTTATTGCACTCGTTCGTTTTATCATTCGTAAACTAAAACAATAGGAGAAATTATCATGAACAAAACCCCATTTATTGCGCACCAAGCCTTAGAGGCAATCACAAAAGAGTACCCCACCCCCTTTCACCTCTATGACGAAGAAGGAATTCGTCAAAATGCTCGTGAACTTCACAAAGCATTTGCCTGGAACCCCGGTTTCACCGAGTATTTCGCGGTTAAGGCCACCCCTAACCCTCAAATTCTGCGCATTCTAAAGGAAGAGGGCTGCGCTGTGGACTGCTCCTCCCTCACCGAACTTCTCCTCGTGGAGAAATGTGGATTCTCTGGAGATGAGATCATGTTCTCCTCCAACGAAACCCCTGCCGAAGAATTTATCAAAGCCGACGAACTGGGTGCCATTATCAACCTTGATGACATCACACACATCGACTATTTGCGTAAACACATCGGTAAAATCCCCAAAAAGGTCTCTTGCCGATACAATCCAGGTGGTGTTTTCACCCTCGGCGAGTCTAAAGAGGGCTTCCAAGTGATGGACAACCCCGGAGAAGCAAAATACGGCTTGACCCCTGACCAAATGGTGGAAGGCTTCCGTAAATTAAAGGAACTGGGCGCCGAGGAATTCGGTATCCACGCCTTCCTTGCTTCCAACACCATTTCGAACGAGTATTATCCTGCTCTTGCTGCCGACCTCTTCCGTCTGGCTGTCAAACTGAAAGAGGAGACGGGGGTTCACATCACCTTTATCAACCTATCTGGTGGTGTTGGTGTCCCCTATCGTCCCGAACAACCTAAAAATGACATTGCCATCATCGGTGCTGGCGTCAAGAAGGCATACGAGAGCATTTTGGTTCCTGCTGGGATGGACGATGTCTCGATCTGCACCGAGCTTGGCCGTTTCATGCTAGCGCCTTATGGTCATCTGGTCACCCGTGTCCTCCACGAAAAACACACTCACAAGGAATATGTGGGCGTGGATGCCTGTGCTGCCAACCTGATGCGCCCCTCGATGTACGGCGCTTATCACCACATCACGGTCATGGGAAAAGAGGATCAGCCTTGTGATCACACCTACGACGTGGTGGGAGCTCTTTGCGAAAATAGTGATAAATTTGCCATCGATCGTGCCCTTCCTGAAATTGAAATCGGAGATTTGTTGGTGATCCACGATACTGGTGCTCACGGTCATGCCATGGGATATCAGTATAACGGACGTCTTCGTTCGGCTGAAGTTTTGCTGCAATCGGATGGCTCTACCCGACTCATTCGTCGCAAAGAAACCCCTGACGACTACTTTGCAACCTGTATTTGGTAGTACAATGAAAAAAATATACTTTATGCAGTGGATTACGATCCTTTTTATCTGCTTATTGGGAGAAGGGGTAGCAGCAATGCTGCCCTTTTCTTTTCCTTCTAGCGTCATTTCCATGATATTATTGGCACTCTTCCTCCAGTTTAAATGGATCAAGGAGGAACAAATTGCCGATACAGCCGATTTTCTGCTCTCCCACATGATTGTTTTCTTTGTACCGGCCTGCGTGGGAATTTTAAATTACTGGGATGTGTTGCTCGACCAACTCCTCCCCTTTATCCTCATCGCAGGGCTGACCACCCCTATTGTCTACGGCGTGACTGCGTGG
>JAWXUK010000190.1:0-4136 GCA_044432785.1 Eubacteriales bacterium
GATTTTAGGAATCAATTAAAAGTACATAATCGCAGAAGTAACAACTTGCCGATGAGACCGCTGGGTTGGCTGACTCCAAATGAGTATGCTGTACAAGATGTTTGACAAACTTACAATTTCGCTACCTTTTATAAATAGCTGTGTAGCCCTCTTTGGTGGTGGGATTTATGACGATGAATTTGGGTTTTGAAGGGAGGTAGCACTGAAAATCCCATCAGTAGATAAAACTGCGAGAATAGTTATCTCAGTTTTAAGAATAAATGTGGGGTGGCTCGGCTTGGTGGGGCGATGGTGGCTTGGGGGTAGAAAATACCATAGCCATCCTGGGTTAAGAAGAGGTTTTTGGGGGAGAACCATGCTCTTCTTTGGGGATAGGTCTCGTGTGGGCCTGCGTCTAGGAGGGCTTTTTTGGGGTGTGTCTCCCCTAGTTTGGCGATGAGTTTGCGTGGTGAGAGTGGGATTTGCTCGGTGAGATCCCAATGGTCGTGGAGGGTGACAACATAGGGGTACTTGGCATGGCAGATCTCTTCTATGGTGAGGTGGACGGTGAGGATGGTTTCTGAGATGGTATCCACTTTTGGACGAAATGATACTTGGAAGGGTGAAAAGTGTCGGCTTTTCTCTCGCTTTTCGGCGAGGGAGAGACAGGCTTGCCAGTAGAGCTCTTGCTTCCAATGATTTTCCCATCGGCACTCTAGTTCCTTGTAATAGCGATTGATTCGCCTGAATTCTGGGAAGGAGAGGTGCTCCCCTGTGAGGGTGAGCACGGTTTCTCCCTCGAGTGTGAGGTTTGTTTGGTATGGTTCGAGATGGTGCATGGTGGATCCTCCCTTAGATGGTTTTTCCATTCTATGCGAGTGGTCGAGGTATTGTCTTTACTTTTTTAGTTTTTTGTGGTAAAATGAAGGAAACAACGGTGCGAGAGGAGAAAATATGAGCAGTTATGAAGCACTTGCAAGCAGTTACGACGGCTTGACCCACGATGTGGACTATGCCAAATGGGCTGACGGCTTGGCACAATTGTTAGAGAAAAATAAACCGCAATCTTTGGGGAATGTCCTCTTGGATTTCGCCTGTGGGACCGGTTCTATGACCATAGAGATGGCGAAACGTGGGTATGAGATGATTTGCGTGGATGGTTCGAGCGAGATGCTCATGGTGGCATCTGGGAAAGAGTATCCCGAGTCCTCCCCTATTTTTCTGTGTCAACCCATGGAACGACTGGATTTGTACGGCACCATTGATGGGTGTATCTGCTCTTTGGATAGTTTGAATTATTTGACCGATTACGAGAAACTCAAACGAGCCATCGGTCGTGTGGGACTCTTCATGCTAAAGGGTGGTTCCTTCTTGTTTGACGTGAAAACCACCGAGCATTTTGCGAAACAAGATGGACAAATTACGGTGGACGAAACCGAGGAGAGCTATTGCGTGTGGCGCAGTGAATTTGAGGAATCTAGTGGGCTGTGCCGTCATGAGGTGGACCTCTTTGAGAAGAGGGGGCAAGGGTGGATGCGATCCTTTGAGGAACACACACAACGTGGGTATTCCGAGGAGGAGGTGCGTGAATGCTTGGTGTCGGCTGGATTTACTGATATTACGGTGAGCGAACATTTTGAGGGAGCACCCGTGGGGCGACTCTTCTACTCGGCGATCAAGGGCGAAAATTCGCAAGAAAAAATTTGAAATAACCCTTGTAATTTGAGTGAAAATAAGGTAAACTTGAGTAGTACTATTATATGAGGAGGATTTCATATGTCTAAATTTGATTTCGATCAGTTCAAAGAAAAAACAGGTGATGTTGCGAAAAAAACGGTTGAGGTTTCTCAACAACTTGCCGAGATGGCTAAACTTCAATTGGATAACCACTCTCAAGAAGAGGTGGTCAAACGTGCTTACATCGAGATTGGCAAGGCTTATTTCGAGCAAAGTGGCAAGCAACCCGATCCATTATTTGAAAAAGCTTGCGCAAGAGTGACCATGGCAAAGGAAGTCATCGAGGAGAACAATGTTCGGATTTATAATCTGCGCAATGGGAATCCTGCCCCTGATGAAGAGGATGACTTTGTGACCGAGACACAATTTGAAGTGGTTCCACCTGAAGAGGAAACCGAAAATACAGAAACCACCGAGCAATAAAAAGGAAGGACATCTCCAATGAGTTGGAGATGTCCTTTTTTTGTGGTTATTGGAATCGTTGCGAGAAGTTCATGAGGACGGTTGCCACAAATCCACGGGAGACGTCGGTGGTTGGGTTTAGGGTTGTGGAGGTATTTGGGATGCCGTCTAATAGTCGATTTTGGGTTGCCCAAATGGTTGGAACAAGTGCCCAATCGGCAACTTGGTCGCCATCGGAGTAGGCAGAGAGATCCCCCGCTGTGGTGACATCGATCTTTAGAATATCACGGGCAAAGGCATAGAGCATGACGAAGATTTGTTGCTGTGTGAGGTTGTTATAGGGGAAAAATTGGTTATTTTCCATCCCTGATGCTATCTTTTGGGTGGCACCCCATCGGACATACGGCTCGAACCAATCGGCAACAGTGACGTCGACAAAGGTGGCAGTGGCACTGTCCATCTGATCTTGTGGAGAACCTGCTAGGCGATAGAGCACCGTGGTGATCATGGCACGATTCATTGTGGTATCAGGGCTGAAGGTGTGCTCGCTATTGCCGTGGAAAAGGTCGTTTTGTGAGACAAAGGTGACCGATTGGTTATACCAGTCGGTGAGGGAGACATCGGAAAAATGGTGGCTTGTGGTGGCTGATTGCTGGAGTTCGTAGCCCCCTTGAATGGCGATTTGTGCGAGCCCTGTTTGCACCTTTAGCGTGACACTGCTCCCCTCTGCGACGAGGTAGCGAGTGTTATTTGAAAGGGTTCCACTAGAGAGCTCGCTCCCTGTGGTGAGGTTTATGAGCACCCCTGAAATGGTGGCACTCGTGCTTCCGAGGGTGGGAGCGATGATACTTCCGGTTTGGATGGTGATGATGTCGTTTTGGTAAAAATTCATGGGGAGCAAAGAACCACTTTGGTTGGAAGAAGAGGAGAAGACAAGACCGGATTCGTATTGCTCTAATTCGGCTTTCTTTTGGCTATAAACATCGTTTAAAATATCGTCGGATTGGGTTTTCATCTCGGTTTTGACCGAGTTTGTGTAGATATTTTGGATGTAGCTGAGGGAAATGAGGCTGTCGCCATCGGTTGCAAAGACTGCAGTGGCAAGTATGGCACATAGGGATAATAAAACAATCGGTTTTTTCATGATTTCTCCTTTGCTTTGGGATGATTATTCGATATTTTGCACCTGTTCCCGAATCTTTTCGATTTCGCTTTTGAGTTGCACGACCTGACGTGTGAGTTCAAGGTCGTTTGTTTTGGAACCGATGGTGTTGATCTCACGGTTTAATTCTTGGATTAAGAAGTCGAGCTTTCTGCCGACTGCTCCCCCCTCGGCGAGGATTTCTTCTAGTTGTCCGAGGTGACTGTGCAGTCGGACGGTTTCCTCGTCTACGGCTGTTTTGTCGGCGAAAATTGCCACTTCGGTGAGAATGCGAGAGGGGTCGAGCTCGGTATTACCGAGGAGTTCGGTGATCCGAGTATGTAGCTTGGCTTGGTAAAGTTCCACCGTTTCGGGGGAGCGTTTTTCGATGAATTCCAACATTTCTTGGATGGTTTTTTTGCGATTTAGGATATCTTCCTTGAGTTTTTCCCCCTCGTGACGTTGCATTGCTGAGAGATTAGCGACAGCCTTTTGGGTGGCAACTAAAATCTCGGCTCCCATGGCTTCGGAGTCCTCTTCCGGTTTCTCGGCATGGAGGAGGTCGGGAAGGGTGATCAGTCGGGAGAGGGTGATATCATTTTCGAGATGATATTGCTTTGCGAGTGTATCGAAGGCATCGCAATATGCCTCGATCAGGGGGTGGTTGATGGAAATTTCGGCTTCCTCGATATGTTGGTCGATGGTGACGAAAATATCCACTTTTCCACGAGACAGTTGTGTTTGCACTGTTTTCTTGAGGGTTTCCTCTAAGAAAAGGTAGTGTCGTGGGACACGGACGGTGCAGTCGATGTATCGGTTATTGACCGAGCGAACCTCGACCGTGATGGCTCGTCCGAGTGAGGTGGCCTCCCCCTTG
>JAWXUK010000191.1:0-4121 GCA_044432785.1 Eubacteriales bacterium
CGTCCTCGTCTGATTCTGGAGGATAGGCGAGGTCGCTATCGACGAGGGCAGAGTAGGTCACACCGAAGGATCCGTCCGAGCGAGAGACCATGACCTTTAGGTCGGAGACCTGAATATCATCCACATAGGGGTTTAACCCTTGGTTGACCAGTTTCACCATGGCCGAGGAGTTTACCCCAACATAGGCGAGCCCCTCCCACCGATTCATATCGACATAGGGCATGGAGGAGAGGGTGATGCCACTGTTGAAATCCATGCCTTGCGCCTGTTGGGCAAAGGCAAGGATATTTCCGACGGTTAAATCGGTGGTGACGTTGTCCATGAAAATTTGAGAAATGGCAGGGACTTTGAGCAAAATTTCAGGGGTAAGACAGGTCTTGGCAAGTGCCATCAAAAAGTCCTGCTGAATTTCGGTGCGCCCGGTATCCCCGATTTGGTTGCCACTGTTATCTTTTCGATAACGAATGACCTCCATGGCATCCTGCCCATCGAGGACACGAAGTCCTGCAGCTTGATTGATATAGAGATTTTGGTAGGGGTCGGTGTAGTTCATGTTAAAAGGAACCTCGAACTCCACTCCTCCAATGGCATCCACCAGTTCGCCCACGGCTTCCCACTCGAGCATGACGTAGAAGTCGGGGTAGATCCCTGTCATGTTAGCGACGTGGTTTTTCACAGCTGTGGTGCCCTTTTGCACTTGGGTAGCTGGGTCGCTCCCATCTGCATAGCCGTAGACGTGGGTCAGCTTTTTATTGGCATAGCCAACGTTCACCATGGTATCACGGAGCAAACTGATGCCGTCTACGGTTTTGTTGATGGTATCGTAGGTGAGCAAGATGATGGTATCGGTGGCATCACTGGTGACATCGATGCCCAAGATCAAGAAGGTATAGACCCCTTCTCGTCGCCCACTAAGAGCCACCGAAGGGTATTCTGCACCATCAAAGGAGAGGACACCATCTTCGTCGAGTTGGCTTGCACTGGTATTCCCACCTAAGTTGGTTGCCCCATCGGGTAAACTAGGGACGTCAGGGAGGGAGACCGTTTTGTTGAGGGTGATATATCCTACAATAATACAGAGGGAGACCACCACCATGGCTTGCAAGAGACGGTGACGGATTTTTTGACCTGTGGTGAGGTTACTATAAAAATCACGGCGCCAGTCGAAGTAGCGTGTGACAAAATTGTCAGAGAAATCGAACCTACTCATAGCTGTCCTCCTTTTGCCTTGGTCAGGCTAGCATAGGCGTTTTTGGTGTTTTGATGGGTGACTTTGTTGCGATCCTTCATCTCCTGTAGTGTGATTTCTAGTCCATATCTCATGGCAGAATCCAAATCTTGGTAAGACAATTCCCGTAGACGGTGCACCTCTGGGAAGTCACGATTTACCTCGATATAATCAGCGATATAGAGGATTTTATCGAGGAGTGTCATGTCGCCACGTCCTGTGGTGTGCCACAAGATGGACTGCCATACCTCTTCAGTCTCTCCCAAAAGGTCCCGTGCCATACAAGCGCCGGATTTTGCGTGGAGTAGCTTGTCGGTTTCGAGTTCTAACTCATCGAGAGCGAGGTTGTGCTCTTTGCAATAGGCAACATGCTGATCGTAAGTCCAAAACTTGGTGCAATCGTGTAGCAGACCGGCTCGACGAGCAAGGATTGGGTCGTAGCCCCAGTGCTCGGCGAGTTTGGCGCACTCTTGCTCCACCCCTAGGACGTGGGGGATGCGCTTTGCCTTGAGAAACGAGAGTGCCACAAAACGAAGAGAATTGAGGGGAAGCCCCTTCAAATTTCCATCGCAACCATATAGCCCAAGGCGCAAAATGGTGCCATAGATGGGTGGTTGAAGGTAAGGGGGCTGATCTGGAAGGGCGCTGCGCACTTGAGTGGAGGAGGAGGGCATCCCTGAGGATAGGGTGAGAAATTGGGTATCCACTCCGTAGGTCTCTTTGAGGAGGGTGGCTTGGTCGTGGAGGGCTTGGGAGGGAGGAGTGTCGCCACGCATAAAGGCGCAAAGGTTTACGTCGGAGAGCACCTCTTCAGGGGTGTGCCAAGTTTGAAGAGAGAGGAACATATCCTCGCCTACGAGGAGGGTAAAGGTGGCCTCGGGGTATTGAGAGCGAAGCTCTGCCACGGTATCCGAGGTGTAGGAGGGACCTTTGCGCTCGAGCTCGAGGGTGCAGATCTCGACCCCTGTGGGGTGTTTGAGTAGGTCTAGCATTTGCTCGAGGAGGGCGAGACGGATCTCGGGGGAGGGGGAGTGCTCCGGGATCTCTTTGTGGGGAGGGATGGCACTGGGGATGAGCAAAAGTCGATCGAGCTCGAGGGTGTGGATACTTTCACGTATCACGGCCGCATGACCGAGATGCGGAGGGTTGAAGGTTCCACCAAAAATACCAATATGCATACAAACACCTCCCAAAATGGTTTATTTTTTAGATTTCTTGTCCTTGACCAAAACGATTGGATCTTTCTTCTTATGACTTGGACGATATAAAATGAATTTTGTTCCAATGACTTGGACAACGTCGCTTCGTGTGGAGGGTGCAAGGCTATCGGCAGCCTCTCGTGGGGTGAGTGGTGCATTTTCGAGGACTTTGCATTTGATGAGTTCTCGTGTTTCCAGTGCGCCGTCTGCTTGGATGATGACATTTTCACCGATCCCGTCTTTGCCGATGGTGAGTACGGTGTCGATGGAGTTTGCGAGTCCTCGCAGTTGGGCACGTTGTTTGCTAGTTAAATCCATTAGGTTCTCCTTGTGAACTAAAATAGTTTGTTAATCCCTGACGGAAGCAACGCAGTGCTTCGCCTCGATGGGAAATGGCGTTTTTTTCTTCGTGGGTCAGTTGTGCGAAGGTGCGTTTTTTCTCTGGAATGAGGAAGATGGGGTCGTATCCAAATCCATCGGTTCCTTGTGGGCCGAAGGCGAGCAAGCCGTGACATTCGCCACGAGCCGCAAGGGCGACCCCTGTAGGAAAGCAGCAAGTGATGACACTGACGAATTTTGCACGTCGGTTACGCTCGCCACGCACGGCGTTTAGGATGAGGGCACAACGTTGGGCATCGTCATTCTCTGTGCCACCGTATCGTGCAGAATAGACGCCGGGGGCACCTTGTAGCGCCTCGACGCAGAGTCCTGAATCGTCTGCAATGGAGGGAAGTCCGGTCTTGTTCATCAGTGCAGCAGCCTTGAGATAGGAATTTTGCTCGAAGGTGGTGCCTGTCTCTTCTACGTCGACATGGATTCCTAAATCGAGTTGGGTGTAAATTTCAATATTCATTCCAGACAGTATGGTACGCATTTCGTGAATTTTCTCTTGATTTTGACTGGCTAAAACAAATCGCATGGTGATTCCTCCGATTCTATTTCTAAAATGGTGACGCATGAGGTGGCAGCTTTTATTCGGTTGCGTCCCAAAGGGTACTCTTTCCATCATACCTTATTTTGAAAGGGGTTTCAAGTATAAAATGAAATTTAGATAAAGCCTTTTGCAAATTCGATGGGGTCGAAGGGGATGAGGTCGTCAATTCCTTCGCCCAGTCCCACATATTGCACAGGGACACCGAGTTCCTTGGCGATGGCAAGGACGATTCCTCCTTTTGCAGTGCCATCGAGCTTTGTGAGGACGATTCCGGTCACCCCAGCCCATTCGTGGAACTGCTTTGCTTGGATCAAGCCATTTTGTCCGGTGGTGGCATCTAGGACGAGGAGGAGTTCTCGGGGGCTATCGGGGAGCTCACGCTCGATGACACGGACGATTTTACCGAGCTCGTTCATGAGGTTTTGCTTGTTGTGTAGTCTGCCTGCAGTGTCTACCAGAATGACGTCGCACCCCTTCGCCTTGCCAGAAGCAGTGGCATCAAAGACCACGGCAGCAGGGTCGGCGCCCTCGTGTTGCTTGATAATAGGGAGGTTAGAGCGCTCTGCCCAGATGGTTAGTTGCTCGGCAGCAGCAGCACGGAAGGTATCTCCAGCGCAGAGGAGGATCGACTTTCCTTCCTTGGAGAGACGTGCGCCCAATTTTCCGATTGTGGTGGTTTTGCCCACCCCATTGATCCCTAAAAAGAGCATGACAGCAGGGGTTGCAGTGGATTGAGGGGGGGTCTCCTCGGGGACGAGGG
>JAWXUK010000192.1:0-4057 GCA_044432785.1 Eubacteriales bacterium
TTAATTCTAAATATAGAATTTGCAGGAACCATCGTCGAGGTGGGAAAAAAGTGGCAACATCAGTTCAAAGTCGGGCAAAAATATGCCCAACAACCAGCCCTAAACTACAAAGGCTCTCTCGCCTCCCCAGGATACTCCTATGAATTTTTCGGTGGTGCTTGCACCTACTGCATCATTCCTCAAGAGGTCATGGAACTTGGATGCTTGATGGATTACGATGGTGATAGCTTCTTCGAAGCATCCCTCGGTGAACCTATGAGCTGCATCATCGGTGGATATTACGGCAACTACCACACAAACAAACGCAACCACGACCTCACCATCGGCACAAAAGCAGATGGCGACATCATCATTTTGGGTGGCTGTGGTCCTATGGGACTGGGCGCTATTAGCTACGGTATGCAACTAGAAAATCGCCCCAAACGCATCGTTGTCACCGAGGTCTCCGACGAGAGAATCACCCGTGCTCGTGAGGTCATTCCCGAGAGCAAGGCAAAGGAAATGGGCGTGGAACTCATCTACGTCAATACTGCTAAAATGACAGACCCTGTCAGCGAACTGCGTGCTCTCACCGACGATAATAAGGGCTATGACGACGTTTTCGTCTATATCCCAAACAAAGCAGTTGCAGAACTCGGGGATCAACTCCTCGCCTTTGATGGTTGCTTAAACTTCTTCGCAGGACCAACCGATACCAATTTCAAAGCCGAAATGAACCTCTACAACGTCCACTATATCAGTGCCCATATCATCGGGACAACAGGGGGCAATAACGACGATCTCATCGAGGCAAACAAACTCGCAGCAGCCGGTAAAATCGAGCCAGCCGTCATGGTGACACACGTCGGAGGAATCGATTCCATCGCACAAGCAACCCTTGATCTGCCAAAAATCCCAGGGGGCAAAAAGCTCACCTACACCCAGTTTGATATGCCACTCACAGCCATTGAAGACTTTGGTGAACTCGGCAAAACCGATCCCCTCTTTGCCAAACTCGACAAAATCTGCAAAGCAAACCGTGGTCTATGGTGCGCCGAAGCAGAGAGAGTTCTCTTCGATCATTTTGGTCTCGACGACTAAAACACCATTCTATCAAGCGCCCAGGCAATGACCCTTCAAGGGTCAGCCTTACATCAATATAAATTAAAGAAAATGAGGTAAATTATTATGGTCTCCAAAACACTCACACTAGGCGTCAAAGCCGGTCTCCACGCTCGTCCTGCAGGAATCTTGTGCAAAGCAGCCACCGGTTGTACCTGTAGCGTCAAAATCCAACTCAACGAGAAACTCATCGAGGTCAAAAGTATCCTAAATATCATGGCAGCAGCCATCAAATGTGGCACAGAATTCGAGCTCCAATGCGACGGTGAAAACGAAGAAGAATCCCTCGCAATGTTGTGCGATCTCATCGAAAACGGTCTCGGTGAATAAATAAAAAGGAGGGATTTGTCATGGAGTATATCAAAGTGGAAAAAACCGCCTCACGAGGCATAGCAATCGCACCCATTTATCAGTATACCACCCCCGATTTAACAGCCGATGCTACGGTGCTAAAACCCAACGACATCGAGCGAGAAATTGCGCTCTTTGAAGAGACGAAGGTTGCAGTCATTGCTGAACTTGAAGCACTTTCCGAGGCAAACCCTCTCTTTGCAGCCCACATCGAAATTGCAGCCGATTTCACCTTACATGAGGGCATCCTCTCTAAGATGAAATCCCAGAACAAAAATGCTCAAATGGCGGTCTCCGAGACCGTGGAAGAAGTGGCAGCCATGTTCTCGGCAATTGACGACCCCTATATGCAAGAGCGTGTAGCAGACATTCGTGACGTCGGAAAACGTTATATGGCGATCCTAAAAAAGGTCACCCTTCCCGACTTAGGCGCACTTAATAGCCCTGTCGTGGTCATGGCAACCGACCTCTACCCTTCGGACACTGTGAAGATTGACAAGAAATTTGTCAAAGGAATCATCACCGAAGAGGGAGGGGTAACCAGTCACGTCTTCATCATCGCTAAAAACATGGATATCCCCATCCTCGTGGGAGTCAAAGGGATTCTATCCAAGTGCAAGAGCGAAGACATGGTCTGCATGGAGGCAGAAAAAGGGGATATTATCCTAAATCCCGACCCTGCCACCAAAAAGGACTACGAGGACAAACTCGCCACCTATATCGCACGCAAAGATGAGCTTATCAAACTGCGTGAGAAAAAAATCACCACCAAAGAGGGCAAAGAGATCCACCTCTGTGCAAATGTGGGTAACTCGGATGACGTGGAAAAGGCGCTGGAATACGGCATCGACGGCGTGGGCCTCTTCCGTAGCGAACTGCTCTACATGGAGAGCAGCCACTTCCCTAAAGAGGAAGAACAATTCATCGTCTACAAGCAAGCAGCGCAACGTTGCCCCGGCGAACTCACCATCCGTACCCTCGATATCGGAGGGGATAAAGAGCTATCCTACTTCAAGTTTGAACCCGAAGAAAACCCCTTCCTCGGCTGGCGTGCCATTCGGATTTCCCTCGAGATGGAGGATATGTTCAAGGATCAACTGCGT
The DNA here is from genome assembly GCA_044432785.1 of Eubacteriales bacterium. GTDB lineage: Bacteria > Bacillota > Clostridia > Oscillospirales > Oscillospiraceae > JAWXUK01. The sequence continues at coordinate 2,556 of JAWXUK010000192.1, forward strand.
GCTATTTTGCGTGCCTCGGCATTCGGTCATGTTCGCATCATGATCCCTATGATCATCTCGGTTGCCGAGCTCGAGCGTTCGAAGAAAATCGTGGAAGAGTGCAAGGCAGAACTAAAAGCACAGAACATTGCCTTTGATGAGGCCATTGAAGTGGGTATGATGATCGAAACCCCTGCAAGCGTCTTTCTTGCAGAGGAATTTGCTCAAGTTGCGGACTTCTTTTCCATCGGCACAAACGACCTCACCCAATATATTTTGGCAGTGGATCGCGGCAACAAAAAGGTTGCCGATCTATACGATTACTTCCACCCAGCCGTGGTGCATGCCATCGATCATGTCATTCAATCGGCGCATAAGCATGATATCAAAGTCGGTATGTGTGGCGAGATGGCAGGGGATATCCATGCCACTCAAATGCTCTTCGAGATGGGTCTGGATGAATTTAGCATGTCCCCTTCGTCGGTGGACTATGTGCGTGAAAAACTGTTAGAGCTCACCAAATAAGGAGGAACTTCCGTGAAAGAAAAAGTACAAGTATTTGGCAGAACCTTAAGTGCAATGGTCATGCCTAACATCGGAGCTTTCATAGCATGGGGCGTGATTACAGCCCTCTTTATCCCTACAGGTTGGATTCCAAATGAAGCATTCGCAGCACTTGTCTCCCCCATGTCCATCTACCTCCTTCCACTGCTCATCGCTTTCTCAGCAGGCTCAGCAGTTCACGGACATCGAGGTGGAGTGATCGCTTGTATCGCAACCATGGGTGTCATCGTCGGGGCAGAGGGAACACCGATGTTCATCGGCGCAATGATTGTTGGGCCCTTCTCGGCTATGCTTATCAAGGCATTTGATAAGGCGATGGTTGGTAAAATCAAAGCAGGATTTGAAATGTTGGTCAACAATTTTTCTCTCGGTATTCTCGGTGCCATCCTCGCCCTATTTACCATGGTGGGCGTGGTGCCACTGGTCACAGCCCTAAATACAGCAATGGGCGCAGGGGTGGGCTTCTTCGTGGATAACGGGATCCTTCCACTTACCTCCCTCTTTATCGAGCCAGCAAAGGTCCTCTTCCTCAATAACGCCATCAACCACGGCATCTTAACCCCGTTGGGAATGCAAGAGGCAGAGGCACTTGGAAAGTCCATCTTCTTCCTCCTCGAAGCAAATCCAGGTCCTGGTTTAGGCCTTCTCCTCGCTTATTGCATCGCAGGAAAAGGCTCGGCCAAGAGCTCGGCACCCGGCGCCGTCATCATCCACTTTTTCGGTGGAATTCAAGAGATCTACTTCCCTTACGTTTTGATGAACCCTCTCCTCCTCGTCGCTACCTTGGCAGGTGGAGCAAGTGGTATTTTCATCTTCTCTATGTTCAATGTGGGACTCACAGCTGCAGCCTCGCCAGGTAGTATCATCGCCATTTTACTGATGGCAGAGCGCAATTCCTACCTCGGTATCCTCCTCGGTGTGGCGGTTTCGGCTTTGGTATCCTTCTTGGTAGCCCTCCC
>JAWXUK010000193.1:0-4028 GCA_044432785.1 Eubacteriales bacterium
AACAGTTGCTAGTGAGCGACATGCGGATGTGATGGAATTGGTAGACATGCGAGATTTAGGTTCTCGTGCTGAGAGGCGTGTGGGTTCGAGTCCCTTCATCCGTACCAAATAAACCCTTAGACGAACCTTTTGGTTCATCTAAGGGTATTTTGTTGCTTTTGTCGCTGACATTTCCGTGCAATTCCACCTTTTCTTGACAATTATCGTGGTATCATCGCAGATCACATCATATCCCTTTACGCTAAACCCACCCCCCTACTGGGTGAATGATCTAACCTCTCACGATACGTTTGATAACATTTCACTCACTTTTGAGACAGGGCTGAAACAGGGCACTTGAATTATTTTTGCAAAACCGTACATCCTACCCTTGACAAAGAAAAAGTTTTGTGCTAGAATTCTATTAACGATAATGATTATCGTTAATAGAATTCTATAGGAAAAGGTAGGATATTTTTATGAGTAAATATGCAGTGATTTATTGGAGTGGCACAGGCAACACCGAGGCAATGGCTAAGGCTGTGGTCGAGGGACTGGTGGCAGGGGGGGCAGAGGCAGATCTATTGCCCTGTGGTTCTGTTTCCTCCTCGCAACTCGCCGAGTACGAAGGGTTTGCCTTTGGTTGCTCTAGCGCTGGGGCTGAAGAGCTAGAACAAGAGGAGTTTCGCCCCATGTGGGACGGCATTCGCTCTGACCTAAAGGGGAAAAAGGTTGTGCTTTTCGGCTCCTACGGTTGGGGTGGTGGCGCCTATTTAGAGGACTGGAAGGGCGAATGTAGCGACATGAACCTGCTAGATACCTTTGTTTGCGAAAACACCCCTGACGAGGAAGGATTGGCTTCCTGTCAAAAACTAGGCAAAGCACTTTTGGGATAATCCAGTACCCTCTTCAAAGTCACCTATCTTACCCTCGGGAGATAGGTGGCTTTTTGCTATCCATAAAGCCGATGAAACTTTGCTTCATGTCGGATATTCCCCTCGCAGAGGGTGGTCCAAATGCAGGACTTCATGTAGGGAAATGGACTGATAATTTCGCTCGCTTTGTTTGCCTCGATATAGGCACTAAGGGTACACTCGACGATGGTGTCAAACCGAATTTCTCCGAGTTCCTCGTCTATGGTGATGTGGTTTACCAATTTATCTATCACTTTCGAGTAATTGACGTGACCACTTTTGACCTTGGTGAGTCCATGATCGGTTAGCATTGCGCTTAACGCACTGACGTAGAGTTTTCTCGCACGATAGTAAAATTGCAGTTCTGTGCAGTGATCTTGCTCTTTTGCTAGGCGATCGGTTTCTTCCATTTGGGTTAGCACATAGAGGGCTGTGTCAAGCTTGCTCTCACAGGTACGATATTGGTAGAACAGGTCTAATAGATTACCGTTTAACTTGTGGTAGGCAAGTTCCAGTTCCTCGGTGATCTGATAGATTTTATCCTGCGTATTTAAATCCGTCCATCCTTCCACCCATTCTGTTTGTGGATCTGGTAATGCGAAATTGCTTTGGGGGTTTGGGGGAAGGATTGGTCTTAATCCTTCGGTCTTATTTCTCTTAATCTTATTAGGGTGCAACCCTTGCATGTCTTGATCTGAAATCTTTTCCGATCTTAAGGTGCATTCATTTCCACTCTGGGTGGGCAGTTTTTTCTGGTCTTTCGTGGTTTCTTCCACCTTTTCCACAATGGTTTTCTGATGTTTTTTGGGCTTCTTTTTCTCGGTGGTTTCCCCTAAATGCGTGGTGAAATCCTTAAGATATAGTAGGTCTGGTTTGCCTTGCCCCTGTTTTTTGCGCTCTAACAATCCTACTGCTTCTAGCTTCGAAAATAGCTTGCCTGCCGTTCTTTCACTGGTTTTCAGGGATTTTGCCCCCTCTGCAATGGTGTATAGAATGTAGATGCGCCCTTTGTTGTCCTCCCATCCATTGGATCGTGACAAACTCACTCGGTCGAGCAATAGACAATAGAGCAACTTTGCATCATTCGGAAGCCCACGATACCCCTCTTCCGTGAAGAAAAATTTCGGCATCTTGAAAAAAGTGTAGTTTTCTGGTTCTTTTTTGTAGAAATATGATAAATCCATGTGTTTGCCCTCCCTTTCAATCGGTCCCTCTATATACCGTGTGGAAGGGGTAAAAGTTGTACGTTTGTGTACACATAACACCAAAATAATTCTAATTTTTTTTGCCGAGGGGTTGCCGAGGGATATATTTCTTTGATCGAGATGATTGACTTTCTACCCAATTTGTGGTAGACTAACCCTATGAAATTTCTGGGGATATTCGCTACAAATCCCCTTGAGAAAGGTGGATTCACAATGGATCACGAAGAAGAAGACCTACAACCCGAATTCTACAGCGAAGAAGAAAAAGAGCGCTACGAAGAGGAGGAACGGGAAGCCCTTGAGGCTTATCGTGCCGAGACAGCCCTCTCCCCCGAGGAGGAGGCAAAGCGCAAGGAAGAAAAAAACCAATACATGCGTGATCTGGTGAGCGAGCGCACCGATACGGCAAATCTATTGGTGCAACGTCTCACCGACCCCGAGACCATCGACCCTCGAAATTTTCGCTTCAACGGAAACCATAATTTCGGCACTCTGCTCGAGAGTTTTTGCCGTGAATGGCTCCTTGATCCCGATGTGGAAGAGGAGGCAAAGATCCTTGAGCTACCAGATGGCGAGCTCATCCATGCCGTCAACGGCTCTGCCTACGAGAGCAAACTCTACTACAAATTTTGCATGGTCATCAAGCGCCTTGCGGTCTACATTCAAAATTCCTTCGGCAAACTCGCCATGGAGGGTGAGGGGCAATCAGGGGCATATCAGGTTAAAATCCCCTGCAAAATGGAATTATTCACCGGAAACTACGCCAAAAACGACTATCGAGTCAACCATTCTGGCGAAATGACCGTGGTTTGCCAATATATCAACGACGAGATCTATTTCCTTGCCCAGTTCGATTTTTTCGAAACCTTTACCGATCTGCCTCATCTCCTCGCCCCTCATATCATCGAACTTAGCGACAATAGCGACCGACTTGAGATCTATATCCACCCCAAAAGTCGCAACATCATCCACCTTAACACGAAGATGACCCACTATTTAGAACGAAATTACAATAATTCCCAACCGTTAGACCCCAATGACGCTCGCAATTTCGCCATCGAGGAATTTAGAAACTATTCTCGCTATAACTTCCGTGGGGATTCTGTCTCGATGTGGGATCGCTTTTTAGCCGAGACCGACCCCACCTCCATCCCCAAAGATAAATACGAATTCTCGGTCAAAGACCCCCACGACGAAGGCCGTCAAGTCAGCGTTGAATTTCAATATCTCTTCTCGGAGGGCAAGCTTTGTGGTCGGGTTGTGATCTCGTATATTCACGATTTGATCCCTGATATCCTCTCGGAAGAGAACCCCTTAGAGCACCTGAATGCTCAGCTAGACCCACGAGAGAAAGCCGGCTTTTTGTACGATTCTAAAGGGGAATCCATCCTCTATTTCAGCCCTAAATTGGAAGAGCAGATCCAAGATTTTATCAACCTATCCGAGTCCTTCACCTTTGAAGAGGTGGAAACCAATCTGCGTGGTTGGGTCAAACGTGTCGAGAATGACTTTAAAGAGATCATGGCTCGCAACAATCGTGTGCTGTGGGATGTAAACCCTTGGACCCTCTTCGCAAACAGATCCTACACCATGCACCCCCTCACAGGGGGCGAGCCCGTTCGATCGGCAAACCTTCAGATCTATCTCGCTGATATCGAGGGGACCACCTATTTTTACATCGAATGGCTCACCCCAAACCCCTTTGCAAATTTCCCACTGCTCTGCCACGACTACTCCCCCTACCGTGAGCAACTGCAACAGGTGTTGCAAAGCAGTACCGGCGAGATGTGCGTCCTTGTGGATGTGGATTATTGCGAGGTCATCGCCTATGATCAAGGATTGACCCAAAAGATCGAGCTGATCCAAGGTGCTTGCTTCGACGGTCAGAACACGGGGGAGCTATCCACTGCGCAATTTGTGCAAGACTGGG
>JAWXUK010000194.1:0-3903 GCA_044432785.1 Eubacteriales bacterium
AAGACATACTACTGCGATGGTATGCCACCTGTGGGGGGCATACCATATTCAAGGGCAGTGATATAGTCGTCGTCCATCATACCTGCCTCATCGTCCCCTTTTTCACGGAGCTCTACTTGCTTTAAGAAGCGCTCTTTTTGGTCGATGGGATCGTTAAGTTCCGAGAAGGCGTTGGCAAGTTCACTGCGACAGATAAAGAGCTCGAAACGCTCGGTGAGTCGGGGATCGGTGGGACATTTTTTGCTCAATGGTGAGACCTCGATGGGGTACATGGTGACAAAAGTAGGTGCCACCAGTTTTTCCTCGACCCTTTGGTCGAAGCAACGATAGAGGGCGTTGCCCCAAGTTTTGTCATCGGTATCTGGTAGTGTGACCCCAATTTTGGCAATGGCAGCGAGTGCCTCGGCATCGTCGGTGATTGCCATGAAGTCGATCCCTGTGTGCTCCTTGACGATTTCTGCCATGGTGACACGTTTCCAGTTGGGGGTGAGGTCGATCTCCTCCCCTTGCCATGTGAGCTTGTAGGTGCCTAAAATTTCTTGTGCTGCAGTGGCGAGAACCCCCTCTGCGATATCCATCATACCTTCAAAGTCGGTATAGGCTTGGTAGAGTTCGATACTGGTAAATTCAGGGTTGTGCTTGGGGTCCATCCCTTCATTACGGAAGATCCGTCCAATTTCGTACACACGATCAATCCCTCCCACGATAAGACGTTTGAGGTGGAGCTCGGTGGCGATTCTCATATACATGTCCAAATCGAGGGTATTGTGATGGGTGATGAAGGGACGAGCTGTGGCACCTGCAGAAATGGTATTCAAAACTGGGGTTTCCACCTCCATATAGCCCATGTTATCGAGGTAACTGCGCATATGACGGATAAATTTAGAGCGAATCTCGAAGGTGCGTCGCACTTCAGGGTTAACGATGAGATCAACGTAACGTTGACGGTAGCGAAGCTCTTGATTGGTGAGTCCGTGGAATTTTTCAGGGAGAGGGAGGAGGGATTTCGAGAGAAGGGTGACTTCGCTCGCTTGGACCGACATTTCGCCCTTTTGGGTACGGAATACCGTTCCTACCACACCAATAATATCTCCAATGTCCATCTTTTTGAAACGGGCGAAGCTTGTTTCTTCTAACCCATCACGTCGGACGTAGAGCTGGATTTTTCCTGTGGTGTCCTGCAGATCGCAGAAGGAGACCTTGCCCATGCCACGTTTGGACATCATGCGCCCTGCGATTTTGACCTCGGTGCCCTCGATTTCGTCGAATTTCTCACGAAGTTCGTCAGTATAGATGGTGGTCTCAAATTTTGTTTGGGTGAAGGGGTCGCAACCACTCTCTTGCAGTTCGGCGAGTTTATCCCGTCGAATTTGGAGTAATTGAGATAGATTTGGCTCTTGTGGGGTGTTTTTCTGGTCACTCATTGGATTTCGCTCCTTATCGTTCTACGTTGATGATTTTGAAATCGATCATACCTGCGGGGGCATCCACTGTGACAACCTCGCCTTTTTTTCTGCCGAGGAGTGCTTTTCCGAAAGGGGAATCCTCGGAAATGGCGCCGTTCATGGGGTCTGCCTCTTGGGAGCCTACGAGACGATATTCCAAGGTTTCGTCCATCTCGAGGTCGAGTACGACCACACGCACACCAAGGTTTACGGTGTCGCCATCCCCTGATTCCTCGATGATCACGCAGTTTGCGAGGATATTTTCTACCTCTGCGATACGGGAATAGAGACGGCCTTGCTCGTTTTTCGCCTCGTCGTATTCACTGTTTTCCGAGAGGTCTCCGAAGGAGCGTGCTTCCTTGATTTGATCTGCCACTTCACGTTCTTTCACCGTTTTGAGGTGATGTAGTTCTGCCTTTAGATCCTCTAATCGTTGGGCGCTTAACTTAAATTCCTTAGCCACAGCCGTTCACAACCTTTCGTGCTCCCCATGTCGGAAATACACATTAAAATATAGAATGAGTACCTTTGAATCGCTTCGTCAGTACAGTATGTGATATTATAGAGATTTTTTTGCCAGTTGTCAAGCAAATTCTATTTGGCTTGGCCTCAATTTTCCACATTCGCACAGCAAAGCGAGATAGGTTAGTTTTTCTATCTCGCTTGGATAAGTTATATTTTTTGCATTTATATCTAAAAACTGCTTGCTATCTCCGATAAATATTTCGTTTTTTTGGCATTGTCGAGATTGCTCTGTCCAGCAAATAGAGGCTGAAATTCTTTTTGTATCTGGGGTGGGAGGGATCCCCCATTTGTGCTCTAACCTCTCGATGAGACCCTCCCCTCCGCTTGTCACATTGATGGCGATTTCTCGCACGATTGGTGCAAGTTGGTGGGCGATTTGCTCCATTTCTGGGGTGACCCTCTCCCCTCGCAGTGCCACTTTTGCTGTGGAAAAAGGGATGCTCCACTCCCTCATGCGATGGAGCAGGAGTTCCCCTGCTAATTGCTGTTGCAAGGCGAGGGTGGAGTGTGGGCGCACTCCGTTTTTTGCTAGGAAATCCCAGTGTGAAAACCCATGTTGCGCAATGGCTTTTGTGATTTTGTGTCTTCGAAGCAATGTGACTAATTTGTTTAGCCTGTGGGTGAGAAAGAGTGGACGATCTGAGATCGATACCACCAAGATGGGTACCTCCCCCACTTGCTCCACCTCCCCTTTCACCTCGAGGGGGTGTCTCCCCTGACATTTGATGATTGCGACCATCTAGTAGGGGTAAGGGAAGAGCATGGCGTGCCAACTCTCTTTGGTTTTGAGTTCCTCGAAGAGCAGTCCTTCTGGTGGGGTGTAAGTGAATCCGACCACTGCTAAAATAAGCAGGAATATCACCACGATAGACACAAGCCATACTGGATGGTCAAAAGGACCTGAAAAGCGTGTAGGGAGGTAAAATCCCAGTGCCATCACAACGAAATAAAGGGCGATATCCACCCACATTTCTCCACCTCCGAGGATGACGTGGTACCAGTAGGCAAATGCGAGCATGATAGTCACGATAATAAGGGCAGAAAATAGCCACGGACGTATGGCTGTAGGGCGTCCCCATGTCAGCACCACTGCGCCGAGTAAATAGGGGTATATCACGATTTTAACGTGTTCCCACAGGCTTTCGTTCACTGGTGAGATCATGGCCGTGAGCCAGTTTGGAGCATAGGAATAGAAAAAGTGGAGCAGGCACCCAAGTGCAGAGGTGAGGACAAATCCCCAGATTAAACTTTTTTTTGAATAAATCATCGATTATCTCCTTTCCTTTGCTATCATCTTATGTATTGGAACGAGATTTCATGCAATTAAATCAAAATCTAGTGCAATCTTTTGGTATTTTTTCCTCAGAAACTGACATACTATCCTCATCAGCCGAGGATCGGCATCTTATTTGAATCGAGGATTTACTATGAATCAAGAGGATTATGGTCAGCACGTCAAAGATAAATCACGCCCTACACCAATGGGTAAAAATATCTGTTATGCCTTTGTTGTAGGTGGAATTATCTGCACCATTGGACAGGGACTTCGCACTTTTTACGGACAGTGGCTAGACACCGATCAGACCGGTATTGCAGTTTCAGTGACGTTAATTTTGGTGGCAGCCATCCTGACAGGACTTGGATTTTTCGACGATATTGCAAGGGTTGCCGGTGCTGGGACATTGATCCCCATCACGGGTTTTGCAAACGCTATGGTCTCCCCTGCTCTTGAATTTAAAAGCGAGGGGATGGTCACTGGTACTGCTGCGAAACTCTTCGTGGTGGCTGGACCTGTTTTAGTTTTTGGGATTTCGGCAAGTGTGCTCTATGGTCTTATTTTATTCGCACTTGGATAGAAAAAGGGTATTTTCTCATTCAATACGAGAAAATACCCTTTATTTATGCTGTAAACTGCTCTGGTGCGCTCTTACGA
>JAWXUK010000195.1:0-3902 GCA_044432785.1 Eubacteriales bacterium
CCCATGAATCTAAAGGAAAAGCTGGAGTATTTTCACTCTCTGCTCCAGATTGGTGTCAAAGAGATCGAGATCGGTTTCCCTTCGGCTTCGGATACCGAATTTGAGATCTGCCGTGAACTCATCGAGGGGGGGCACATTCCCGACGATGTGACCATTCAGGTTCTGGTTCAAGCGAGGGAGCACCTCATCAAACGTACCTTTGAGGCAATTGATGGGGCCAAGAACGTCATTTTGCACTTTTATAACTCCACCTCCACCCTGCAACGTAAGGTGGTTTTCGGGATGGAGCAGGTCGAGATTGCGAAAATTGCCACCGATGCTGCCGACCTCATTTATACCCTCTCCCGTCCTCTGATCGAGAGTGGTGTCAATCTGCGCTTTGAGTACTCCCCTGAGTCCTTTATGGGGACAGAGATGGATTTTGCTGTGGATATTTGCCATCAAGTGATGGAGCACCTCCATGCCACCGAGCAAGATAAGGTCATTTTGAACCTCCCCTCCACCGTGGAGAACTGTATGCCCAACCAATTTGCCGATTTGATCGAGTATTTTTGCACCAACCTTCCCCGTCGAGAGTGCGCCATTGTCTCTCTCCACCCACACAATGATCGTGGTTGTGGGGTCGCTACTGCAGAGCTTGGCCTGCTGGCTGGGGCAGATCGTGTCGAGGCCACCCTCTTTGGCAACGGAGAGCGCACCGGAAATGTCGATTTGGTCACACTTGCCATGAATTTACATACCCAAGGGATCGAAAGTCACCTCGATTTCTCGAATATCAACGAAATTCGTGGTATGTATGAACGGTGCACCAAAATGCCTGTGGGGGACCGTCAACCTTATGTGGGAACCCTTGTCTTTACGGCTTTTTCTGGCTCTCACCAAGATGCCATTAACAAAGGGGTTGCCTACCAGAAAAAATCCAACAGTCCTTTTTGGGAGATTCCCTACCTCCCCATCGATCCTGCCGATGTGGGACGAGAGTACGAACCCATTATTCGCATCAATTCCCAATCGGGCAAGGGTGGCTCGGCATTTATCATGGAGCACGAATATGGCTTTGAACTGCCCAAGGGGATGCACCCTGAATTTGGGGCACTCATCCAAAAAGAGAGCGATACACAAGGGGTGGAGATTGCGCCTGCTCGTATTTACGAACTCTTTCAGGAGCATTATACCAATCTGCAAGCCCCCTATCGCTTGGAAGAGCATCAATTTGAAGAGAGCACCGACAAAGAGGGGCACTCCCATGTGCGTTTCGCTGGGACACTCTCTCATAAAGAGACCGTCTTTGAGGTGGTGGGAGAAGGAAATGGTCCCATTGACGCCTTCTTCAACGCCATTCAAGGGCAGAAAATGTCCGAGTTCACCTTTATCGACTACAAATCTCACGCCATTTCCAACGGATCGGACTCCCTCGGTGTTGCCTATATCCTCTTAGAGGATCCGCAAGGAAAACGGCACTACGGTGTGGGGGTCTCCCACAATATCAATCTTGCCCCTTTGCGTGGCATTATCTCGGCAATCAACCGTGCGAAACGAAAATAATTTGAGGTGTTTATGAAAAAACTGAACCTAAAAAAGGTCAACCTATGGCTAAACCTTGGACTTGCCGTCCTACTTGTAATCGGATATCTCATCAATGTCCCCAACCTAAACCCCATCTATGCTGATGGTGCCTTTATCTGGCTTGTCGTGATTTCGGCATTTCTAGCCGTCAATTCCCCCTCGGCGCTCGCTGGGATTAAATTTTACCAAAGCGAGACAGGTCGGGTGCAGATGTCGGTGGATACTAAGACCAAAAGCTTTCAAAAACTTGTATTATCCCTTGTTTTGGTGTGGGCTTTGTTCTTTTTGTTCCTCTTTATCTCCTCTCCCCTCTTTAACTACAAGGCCTATCGTGATCAGATTGGCCCCCTTGTGGTATCGGAGTTTTCCGAGGAAATCCAGTTTGTGGATTTAAGTCAAGTTCCCATTGTGGATGCAGCCCTCGCCTATTCCCTAGCCGATAAAAAACTGGGAGAGAATCCTGGGATGGGGTCGCAGGTTTTCTTAGGTACCCCTGTCATTCAACAGGTGGCAGGTGAGCTTGTGTGGGTTGTGCCACTGCAACACTCTGGATTTTTCAAATGGTTCCAAAATATCGAGGGTGCAGCTGGGTATATCAAGGTTTCGGCAACCAATTTGCAGGATATTACCTTTGTCCCCTCCTTGATTAAATATCAGCCTAATTCCTTTTTCTTCGATGATATCACTCGTTATCTGCGTGTGGTCAAGGGGTATGTCTTCGATGGAATTACCGACTACTCCTTCGAGATCAACGACGAAGGGGAGCCCTATTGGATCATCACCACCTATTCCAACGACTGGATTTTCGCCCTCCCTGAGGCAAACGGTGTGATCACCCTCAATGCCACGACTGGAGATACCGAGCGATATTCCATCGACACTGTCCCCTCTTGGGTGGATCGGGTGCAACCGGAACGTTTTATCTACGATCAACTCAACAACCAAGGAACCTTTGTCCACGGGATTTTCAACTTCTCCAACCGTGATAAGTTTATGACAAGCGATCAAGAGACCATCATTTATAATGAGGGGAACTGTTACCTCTTTACTGGGCTGACCTCGGTGGGCGCTGATGAATCTGCTATTGGATTTGTGATGGTGGATATGGTGACAAAGGAGCCTCAACTCTATCAAATCAGCGGTACCACCGAAAATAAAGCGATGGAATCTGCTGAAGGTGAGGTGCAACAGTTTGGATATCGTGCCACCTCCCCCATTTTCCTCAATCATAATGGGATTCCCACCTATTTCATCACACTCAAGGACAATGGTGGACTCATCAAGCAATATGCCTTTGTTTCTGTGACCGATGTGACCACGGTTGGGGCTGGTGAGAGCATCAACGCTGCACTTCGTGATTACAACAACAAAATCGGGGCTTCCTCTTCCTTCAATGCAGGTGGGGATAGCGTGGATACCCTAAGTGGTACCGTTTTGCGCATTTCGGGCGAGAGTTCCTCCGGTGGGGTCACCTACAAGTTTATCTTGGAGGAGCATGACACCATTATGTTCTCCATTGATGCCGAGAGCAGTCCCGAACTTGCCCTGACCGAGAAGGGGGATCGGGTGACGGTATCCTTCTACGAGACCGAATCAACCGTCATTACGGCGCAAGCCTTTGATAACTTGGCACTGAACATCCAATAAAACTGTATTTTTACGGTATGTCGTCTGATTTCGAGCATAAATCTAGCTAATTAAAAGGTAAGTGTTCAACAGGAATATAATCTAAATAAAAAGAAGCTATCCTCTCTTTTCGTTAGGGGGATAGCTTCTTTTTTTGTGATATTTTTTAAAACTTTTGGCGAATTTTCCTTGCTTTCTATTCAATAAAATGCTATAATAAGACGTACCTTACGAGCCCTCGTGCAACTGAAAAGGAGTTATGCCGATGTCTACGAAAACAACCGCTCTTCCCCCGTCAAAAGACAACATCTACAATCTAGAGGGGCGTGTCCCTCTCAAAGATGCCATTCCACTCGGGATGCAACACGTCTTGGCGATGTATGCCTCAAACCTCGCCCCCCTCTTGGTCATTTCTAGTGTCCTCGGGATGGAGAACGGACTCCTCATCAACCTGCTGCAAAATGCAATGTTTGTTGCCGGTCTTGCCACCCTGATTCAGCTCTACCCCATTTGGCGAGTGGGTTCGGGACTCCCTGTGGTGATGGGGACAAGTTCGGGCTTTATCACGGTTTCCATCTCGGTGGGATTCCAATTTGGGTACGGAGCCATCATCGGTGCTTCTTTAGTCGGGGCGATTATGGAATTTTGTCTGGGATTTATCATCAAACCTCTGCGTAAACTCTTCCCCCATGTGGTGACCGGTACTGTGG
>JAWXUK010000196.1:0-3893 GCA_044432785.1 Eubacteriales bacterium
GGGACTTTTGGTCCCTCCTAGTCACAACATGGTCATCTATGCCACAACCATTGGTGGTATCTCTGTGGGTTCGCTCTTCATGGCTGGATATCTTCCTGGTGCCCTTCTTGCCATCAGTTTGATGATTGGTTGCTATATCATCTCGGTCAAACGCAACTATCCTAAGGGTGCTCCCTTCTCCATTGCCACTTTGTGCCGTCAGATCGCTACCTCTATTTGGGCGCTTCTCGCTGTGGTCATCGTGGTTGTGGGTGTTGTCATGGGCTACTTTACAGCAACGGAATCTGCTGCTGTTGCCGTCATCTATTCCCTCTTTGTCTCGGTCTATATCTATAAAGGTTTGGACTGGAAAGGGGTGTGGAAGGCACTCGATAAATGTATCGATACCTTGGCAATCGTGCTCATCCTCATTGCAACCTCTAGTCTGTTTGGCTATTTGCTCACCTTGCTGCACGTCCCTTCTCTTGCAGCCACCTTTATCACAGGTTTAACCGATAATCCAATCTTAATCGCACTCTTGCTCAACATGATTTTGCTATTCCTCGGATGTATCATGGATATGGCTCCCATCATCTTGATTGCAGCACCTATCTTGCAACCTGTGGCACTTTCCATCGGAATCGACCCCATCCAATTTGGTATTATGCTCATTCTTAACTGTGGTATCGGACTGCTCACCCCACCTGTGGGCTCGGTTCTCTTTATCGGTTCGGCAGTGGGAAAAACCCCTATGGAAAAAGTGGTCAAAGCAACCCTTCCTTTCTACGGCTGTATGATTTTAGTGCTACTTCTGGTCACATTCGTACCTCAAGTGAGCCTATTCCTTCCAAATTTACTCACATAATAATTGTAAACCATTGATAGGAGGGGTCACTCATGCAAATCTTAGAACGTCTCACTCGTGAGGCAGGACGAGAGTATGCGCTACGCAATCTAAAGTCGAATATCATCTCACTGGATCTCCTCCCTGGTTCCATGGTAAGCGAGAACGAGATCGCCACCCTGCTCGGGGTCTCACGCACCCCTGTGCGTGAGGCACTTGTAGAACTATCCTATGTTGGCATGGTAGCCATCTATCCACAAAAAGGAAGCGCCATCACCCTCATCGATGAGGCACTGGTCGAGCAGTCCACCTTCATGCGCATTGCGCTCGAGTGTACTGTGGTAGAGTATTGTTGTGATAGAGCCACGGAACTCGATATAGAACGACTGCGAGAGCACATCAAACTGCAGGAGTTTCACCTACAAAGCAAGTTTTTTCTGGGGGATCCCCACGAACTTGATAACGGGTTTCACAAACTGCTCTTCGATATCGCAAAACAGCCTTTGGTATTCGATATGATGCGACGGATGGCAATCCACATGGATCGACTGCGTACCCTCACCTTTGACGATATTCCACGCCTTGCAGTCTGCGAGGAGCATGCTGTTCTTGTGGATGTCATTGAAAGTCGAGACAAGGATCGAGCACGAGAAATGATGAAGACCCACATCACTCGCTATCAGTCCATCCTAGACAAGCTGCGAGGACAGCACAAAGAATATTTCAAGCATCCCTAGCCCTTCAAGCACAAGTTCGAAGGGAATCTCATCAAAATAGATACCCTCCCCAAAAAGGGGAGGGTATCGGAAAATATGCACTTTAGGTGCAATAAAGGAGTAATATTATGAAAATGACCTTTCGCTGGTATGGTACAGGAAGTGATACCATCACCCTACAACAAATCAAGCAAATCCCTGGAATGTCTGGCATTATGGGGGTTCTCCACAAGAAACCTGCTGGTGTGGTGTGGACCGATGAAGAAATCCGTGTTTACATGGAGGAGGTCCATGCTGGTGGACTAGAGTGCGAGGTGATCGAGTCGGTCAATGTCCACGAGGATATTAAGATGGGTCTCCCCACTCGTGATGGCTATATCGATGCCTATTGCGAAACCATTCGCAACCTTGCAAAACATGGGGTTAAAGTGATTATCTATAACTTTATGCCTGTTTTCGATTGGCTTCGTACCGATCTTGCCCGTGAAATCCCTGAAGATGGATCCAATAGCCTCTATTTCGACGAAAAAGACCTCGGCGAGATGACCCCACTCGACTTGGTGCGTAGCACCTTGGAAAATGCCAACGGATTCACCCTCCCTGGTTGGGAGCCTGAACGTCTTGGCGAGCTCGAAGCCACTTTGAAGCACTATCAATCCATCACTCCTGATGATCTGCGTGCGCATTATGCCTACTTTTTAGAGCGTATCATCCCCACTTGCGAAGAGTGTGGGGTCACCATGGCATGTCACCCTGATGATCCAGCTTGGCCCATCTTCGGATTGCCTCGCATCGCACATAGTCAAGAGGGATACGATAAAATTCTCGCCCTCAACCCCTCGCCACGTCACGCCATCTGCCTTTGCACTGGCTCGCTTGGTTCTAACCCTGAGAACGACCTCCCTGCCATGATTCGCCATTTTGGCGAGATGGGTCGCATTGGCGCTATGCACGTGCGTAACGTCAAGCATTTGGGATATCGTCACTTCCGTGAAGCACCTCACCTCTCTGAGACTGGTGACCTCGATATGTACGCCATTATGAAGGCAATTTACGATACCTGCCCAGAAGTTCACGTGCGTCCTGACCACGGCAGAATGATCTGGGGCGAGACCGGCTGTCCTGGATACGGACTCTACGATCGTGCCCTCGGTGCTACCTATCTCAACGGACTTTGGGAAGCGATTACAAAAGCATAAATCCCCTGAAAACAGGGTCATAAGATGAATAGGAAGAGGTTTTAGTGGTGTAACAACCCTAAAACCTCTTCCTTTTTTGGTTGGATGGGGGATCATGTATGACTTTCTGGGATGCCATGTTCGAAAATCCCTAGATAACCCCCAAACCCAAAATAAAATAGACACCTCATCTAAGAGGTGTCTATTTTTAACTTCTAAGAAGTGTGAGGATTAGCCCTCGTTAGTCATACCAGCTTCAAGGTCGGAGAGCATGGTGTCCATAGCGGTCACACCACCCTCAACCATGTACCACACGATTGGGTCAAGGACAACAATGTTGCCGTTTTTCCAAGCATCACTTTGTTGCACGATTTCGTTATTAAGCAAATCAAGAGCAGCAGTAGCACCCTCTGCAGCAATTGCAGAGTCACGGTCTAGCACGAAGATGTACTCAGGGTTCAAAGCAAGAAGAGCTTCGTAGCTTGCAGTATCACCATGGCTTGTGTCGACTTCGGTACCAACGTTTTCAAAACCAAGATCGTTGAAGATCATGGAACAACGGGACTCGTTACCAAGTACGTTCATTGCGCCACCGGTGAAGATGGTCATCATAGCGGTTTTGCCTTCGCCCCATGCTTGGAGTTCAGCAAGACGAGCATCGTAGCCAGAAAGGATTTCAGCCATTTCAGCATCTAGGCCGAAGATGGAAGCGTTACGAGTGTTAAGCTCTTTGAAGCTCTCGTAAGTGCTTGGGAGGTAGGAGATGGAGGTAGAGACAACGCCAACGTTTTCAGCGCCAACTTCGACGAATTTGTCGTAGTCACCAGCAGAACGACCACTTGTGAAGATCAATTCTGGCTCGAATTCCATGATGGTGGTAAGGATGGTGGTATCCTCTTGGTAGCCTTTCAAGCCACCAAGATTCACGATGTCAGAGCCGATGGCACCTTGCATGTAACCAGGGAGAGCATCTTGAACAGCCATGTATTCGATGTTATCTAGAATGCCCAAAGTCATGCACATATCAAGTGCGACATAGTCCATAAATGCAATTTTGGTAGGGTAGTAAGGGACGTCCATGTCGACGAATTCGCCTTCACCATTTTTTGCACTGACTGTGACAAATTCTGGCGCATCAACGGTTGCGTCAGGGGTTGTGGTGGTTGTGGTGGAAGG
>JAWXUK010000197.1:0-3887 GCA_044432785.1 Eubacteriales bacterium
AAACCCAGCACGGCGCATGGATCGAGCGCTCTGGAGTCCACTTAGTGGGCTTTTTCCATCCCTCTGAGCTGGTGGGTAGGCAACTTAAAAAGTCCATAGTCTTTCAAGATTTGATGGTATTTAAGGAAAACTTCACTCAAAAAGTGGGGGAGTCGGATTTCGCCACTCGGTAGAAAACTCTGTCTCACTGCTCCTCTTCAAGCACCCATCAGGACTGTATTTCCACCGATAAAATCGCCCTTGTGGTGGCAATAGATAGGTCACCTCACTCGGAGTGGCTTGGGGCAAACTCCCAATGATGAGCAACTTGCACTTCATGCGCTCTGGCACAATCCCCTTGATATAAACCGAGACCATCTCATCCTCTTCCAGCCCCTCTTGATACTCGGCAAGCCCCGAGAAATTGGGCAGAAGCTCCACAAAAATTCCGTAATTTTTAATGCTTCGCACAATCCCAGGAATGGTCATCCCCACCGAGAACTTGGACGCATTCTCTTCCCAAGTTCCAAGGAGCTCTCGATGGGTCACTCGAATGCGATCGCTCGCCCAATCATGCTCCAAAATGGCGACGTAAATCTCGTCCCCTTCGTGAAATCGTTGCGAGGGATGCCCAATCCGTGAGACCGAAATACGATCAATACTAAGTAGCGAGGGCACCCCACACCCAACATCAACAAAGGCGCCGAAGGGCTCGAGCCTTGTCACCGTGGCAGGGAGCACCGTTCCAGCAGGAAGGGACATAAGTTGATCCTTCGCCCTCTTTTGTGCCAACCCTCTCGAGAGGATCACCGTAATATCCTCCTCTTCGATGATGATATCGGTCACAATCACAGAAATCGGTCGCCCAATCCGACACAAAACAGCAATCTCTCGCACTTCTCCTTGTGCCAACCCAAGGGCACCTTCGTTCCAAGGAACAAACCCTTGAAACCCACCAAGCGAGACCGAAATCCCCACCTGATCTTGACAATGTAGCGCCATCCCTTCCAAGATCACCCCCTCGCTCTGTGCCTGTTCTAGGCCTTGCAACGTGGCGCAATACCTTGTATTTTCAACGGTTTGTATGAGCCGACCCTCCGGTAAAATCATTTGATTCATGTATCAGTACCCCCATCTTGGTTTTCTATTACTCTATGCGAAAGGTTCAAATTGTTTCCAGTTCTAACACTCGAATTTTTGAAGCAATGGTGGAATATCATGACAATAAACCTCGCCGACACCCTCATCATGAAAAAGCCACACCCCTGTGGAAGCGCCACATGGCAAGTACTTCGTGTGGGTATGGACTTCAAACTGCGCTGCGACGGTTGTGGCCACGAAGTCATGCTACCACGGAGCAAAGTTGAGAAAAATATCAAAGAAATCATCCCAAAACAATGAAATGAGGAACCATTATGCGTTATGACTCTGATTTACTCTACCGTCCCCCAGGGGAGTGGAAAAGCTACCTTCTCCAAGTGACCTACGGTTGCACCCACAATAAATGCACCTTTTGCACCATGTACAAGGATAAAACCTTCAAAATTCGCCCCATTGACGAGGTTTTGGAGGATATCGACCTCGCCAAGGACTACTACGGCGACGTCGAGCGTGTCTTTCTCTGCGACGGGGATGCCATCATCCTCAAAACCGAAGATATGGCAACCATCCTCAAAAAGTTATACAAAACCTTCCCCTCCCTCGAAAAAGTGACGGTCTACGCAGGCCCTCGCAGTACCCTCACAAAATCGGTGGAGGAGCTTACCGAACTGCGTAAACTCGGTCTCTCCCGTGCCTATTTGGGGGTGGAGAGTGGTAGTAATGCCGTCCTCACTCAGGTCAAAAAAGGGGTGAGCGCAGCCGAAATGCTCCAAGCCGGTCAAAACCTTGTGGCTGCAGGGATCGACCTGTGGGCAATCGTCATCATGGGACTGGTGGGACAGGGGGGCGACTGGGAGGAGCACATCCTCTCAACGGCGCAAATAATCAACGATATGAAGCCACGCCACCTCTCGGCAATGACCTTCGCCCCAGCCAAAAACACCCCCCTCGCAGATGACGTCTTAGCCGGTAGATTCAAGGTCTGCACCCCCGACGAAATCCTCGTGGAAAACCGTCTCCTCATTGAGAAATTAAACGTGGATCCCCTCCACTTCACAAGCAACCACGCCTCTAACTACCTCCCCTTAAAGGGTGGTCTCCCCGAAGATCGTGAAAAATTCCTCTCCATCCTCGACCAAGGGTTAGATGGAAAAATTCGACTGCGCACTACCCTCAATCGTGGGATCTAAAAGGAACTGTTAGACTTTTTCAGTCATTCCCGTCACGTTCCATCAAAATCCTAACCAACTAAATCGGTCACAAAAAACAGAGTTTTGCTGAAAAAGCAAGATTCTGTTTTTTTATTTTCCTATCTTTTTAGACTCTTTTCGTACAAGCAACCCCTTATAATAGAGAGAGAAAAGGAGGGAATTCATGAATGTCATCTATATCGACACCCTATTTTTGCTCAATACCATCGTGGACTACCTCCTCCTCTTAGCAAGTGCAAGGATCGCAGGGGAGCCCCTCGCACGAGGTAGATTTCTCCTCGGCGCCCTCCTCGGGGGAGGATATGCCGTGGCAATCTTTATCCTTCCATTTTTGGAATCAATGGGATATAAACTGATCATTTTCATACTTATTATCTTGATTTCCTTCGCAAATTCACGCAGATTGCTCCGTCAAGCCCTCATTTTCCTCTCACTCTCCTCTGCCTTCGCAGGGGGAATTTTAGCCATCGGACTGCTCGGGGGACAGGGACTCACCCTGCAAGGAGGGGTCATCTATTCCAGTATGGACCTCAAAATCGTTCTCCTCTCTGCCTCGCTCTGTTACGGGATCCTCTCCCTCCTCTATCGAGGGCACGGACAGCACACACACCTCGACGGTGAGCTTGTCAATGTACAGGTAACAATCAGTGGAAAGGAAATTTCCTTTACAGGTCTGCGAGACACAGGCAACTCCCTCAAAGATCCCATTTCAGGAAAAGGGGTTGTTGTGGTGGACGGAGAAAT
The DNA here is from genome assembly GCA_044432785.1 of Eubacteriales bacterium. Classification (GTDB taxonomy): domain Bacteria; phylum Bacillota; class Clostridia; order Oscillospirales; family Oscillospiraceae; genus JAWXUK01. Next base: position 3,036 of record JAWXUK010000197.1, read on the forward strand.
TTTGCGCCCCCTCTTTCCACCATCCCAAACCCCCACCATAGAGGAACTGCGAGAACCTACCTTAGCACTCGAGCGACTCTCGCAAGGGGAGATGACAGGCAGGTTACGACTCCTTCCATATCGAGCAGTCGGCGTGCAAGGACTGCTCCTCGCTCTGCGTGTAGACACCTTGCAAATAGGGGATTACACCACCCATCGCCCCCTCGTAGCACTCTCGCCCACAGCTGTTTCTGACGGAGGAAACTACCAAGGATTGATCGGCAATCAACTAAAATAGGAGTGATAAAAATGTTTCAAAAAATCAAACAAAATTGGCTCAACCTCTTGCAAAAACTCGGACTATGGAGCCCCGATAAAATCATGTACGTCGGAGGGCGTGACACCCTTCCATCCCCACCAACCCGTGAGGAAGAGGCGCTCCTCATCGAGCAACTGAGCCAAGGGGACGAACAGGCTCGCAACACCTTAATCGAGCGCAATCTTCGCCTTGTCATCTACATCGCACGTCGCTTCGAGAACACAGGAATCAACCTCGAAGACCTCACCTCCATCGGGACCATCGGACTGATCAAAGCCGTCGGAACCTACCAACCAGCAAAAAATATCAAACTCGCCACCTATGCCAGTCGTTGCATCGAAAACGAGATTTTAATGCACCTCCGTAAGGTTTCAGGGCAAAAATACGAACTTTCCTTCGATGAACCACTCAACACCGACTGGGATGGCAACGAACTCCTCCTCTCGGATATTTTAGGGACAGAAAAGGATATCGTGATCAAACCCATCGAAGCCGATGTGGACCGTCAACTCCTCTATCAGGCACTCAACCTCTTAGAGAGTCGTGACCGATAC
>JAWXUK010000198.1:0-3797 GCA_044432785.1 Eubacteriales bacterium
GATGGCGTGAAAAACTACCTCATCAATACCAGCTTGGAGGAGATTTCGGTGGGGCTAGATCAGCTCCCTGTGCTCGGGACCTTGACGGTGGGAGTGATGGCATGAGTTATGAGATCTATTTAGAAGAGCTGCTAAAACCGCTTGGGATCTACAACATGGACGGCACCTTTCAGCGAGGGGAACTCAAGGCAGAGGGGGAGCAACTAGATCTTGCCTTTGACTGGCTCGAAGAGCTAGAGCGTGAGGTCTCGCTCGTGACGGCGAGCGACTGGGGGGTGGAGCGTGTTGCCGAACTCTTCACCATGCGACCTGTGACATCCGACCCTGCTACCCTAGCGAAGTCCCTTGCCTATCTGCTGCGAATTGGTGGGGATAGCTTTACCGTTGCCGAGATCAATTCAGCCATTTCTGGGTGTGGGGTTGTGGCACGTGTGGACGAAACCGATACTTATGGAACCGTAAGTGTGATGTTTCCTGAGGTGGTGGGGGTACCGGATGGGTTTGTGAGTATTAGCGAAATCATCGAGAATATTCTGCCGGCACATTTGGCAGTGAGCTATTATTTTTGGTATATTACTTGGTCCCATCTCGAGTTGCGAATTCCGAATTTTGCAGACCTTGATGCAAGAGAAATCACTTGGGATGAACTAGAAGAACTGGTATATTAGCAGAAGGGGGAATCCTTTCGAGAAAGAGTGTGGCCTTGTGGGGTTGCACTCTTTTTTTGCGTATTTGAGCGTGTTTTTTCACCCTGAAAATTGTGAGAAAACCAGTTGGTTGCAATATGATGTATAGTCTTGACTTTTACGGCTACCTATGGTATACTGGGGGGTATCGAATTTGAAACAAGAAGAGGACGCTACCATGAGTGAAGAAATGAACTATACCTTTGACAACCCAGACTATAGAAAGACCTATTGGCATACCTGTTCCCACATGCTGGCACAAGCCGTGAAGCGACGTTTTCCAACCGCGAAACTCGCCATTGGCCCTGCCATTGAACAGGGATTTTATTATGATATTGACGTGGATACCTCCATCACAACCGAGGTCCTTGCCGAACTAGAAGCCGAGATGAAGAAAATCTCGAAAGAGAAGCTGGCTCTGGAGCGATTCGAGCTCCCTCGTGATGCGGCCATCGCCAAAATGCGTGAGATGGGTGAGGACTACAAAGTGGAACTCATCGAGGATCTCCCCGAAGATGCGGCCATCTCCTTCTACACCCAAGGGGAATTTACAGATCTCTGCGCAGGCCCTCACCTTGATGGGACGGCTCGTGTGAAGGCGAACGCCATCAAACTCACCTCCTCGACAGGTGCTTACTGGCGTGGGGACTCTAACCGTAAGATGCTACAACGGATCTACGGAGTTGCCTTCCCTAAAAAGGATGAACTAGATAGCTACCTCGCCCAAGTGGAAGAGGCACGCAAACGTGACCACAACAAAGTGGGACGTGAACTGGAATATTTCACCACTGCCGACGTCATTGGGCAAGGACTTCCCATCCTCCTCCCCAAAGGGGCGAGAGTGATTCAATTACTGCAGCGTTTTGTGGAGGACGTCGAGGAGAGAAATGGTTATCTGCTCACCAAAACCCCTCTGATGGCGAAACGTGACCTCTATAAAATTTCTGGTCACTGGGATCATTATCGTGAGGGAATGTTCGTGATGGGTGACCCTGACGACGAGAGTGCCGAGTGCTTTGCACTTCGTCCCATGACCTGCCCCTTCCAGTATCAAGTATTCCTAAACCGTATGAGATCTTACCGTGATATGCCCATGAGATTGGGGGAGACCTCCACCCTCTTCCGTAACGAAGATTCTGGCGAGATGCATGGTCTGATCCGTGTGCGACAGTTCACCATTTCCGAAGGACACCTCATCATCCGTCCCGACCAACTGGAAGAGGAGTTTCGTGGTTGCGTGAGTTTGGCGCAATATTTCCTCGAGACTTTGGGTCTGCTCGAAGATTGCACCTTCCGTTTCTCGAAATGGGATGAGAATAACAAAGACAAATACGAGGGTACCACAGAACAGTGGAACTATGCTCAAGAGATGATGGGCAAGATTTTGGACGATCTGGATCTGGATTATTCCGTGGGGATCGACGAAGCTGCCTTCTATGGTCCGAAACTGGATATCCAGTGCAAAAACGTCTTTGGCAAAGAGGACACCATTGTCACCATTCAGATTGATATGCTCCTCGCTGAGAAATTCGGTCTGGAATATGTGGACACCGATAGCCAAAAGAAAACCCCCTATATCATTCATCGTACCAGTTTGGGCTGTTACGAGAGAACACTTGCGCTCCTCCTCGAGAAATATGCAGGGGCGCTCCCCACTTGGATGGCGCCCGAGCAGGTGCGTATCCTCCCCCTCACCGATCGTACTGCCGATCAGGCAGATGCCGTAGCGAAAGACCTGACTGCGTTGGGTTATCGTGTGACAACAGATCATCGCAATGAAAAAGTGGGCAAGAAAATCCGTGAGGCACAGCTCGAGAAAATCCCTTATATGCTTGTCATTGGGGACAAAGAAGCAGAGGATGGTACTGTGGCTGTCCGTCATCGCAGTGAAGGGGATCTGGGCGTGATGAGCCAGGCTGATTTCGTGGCACTGCTGACAAAAGTGGTGGAGGAAAAGGCGAAAGACCAACAAGTAGACCAAAAAACTGCCACCTAAGGCAGAGTACAAAAGGGCAATAGATAATTGCCCCGATACCAAAGAGAAGGAGGCGACCTATGACACGATTGTTCAAGGGAGGGATTCATCCCACCGGAAAAAAAGAAATCACCCGAAAAAAGCCCTTGATGGTGCCAGAGGAAGCCCCTAAAACCATCATACTCCCCCTGAAATCTGCAAATGGTGCTAGCACCATCCCCATCGTTTCCGAGGGGGATAGTGTGGCACAAGGGCAGAAGGTTGCTGCCATTGGCGAGCGTGGCTCTGTTCCTCTGTTTAGTGGGATTTCTGGGGTGGTTCGCTCCATTGGACATGAACCCCATCCCCTTTGGGGGTGGTCGGAGGGGATTGTCATTGAAAATGATTTTCAAAATCGTCAGGTGACCTATCCTCATTTTCCAGATTATGAAGAGCTAACCCAAGAGCAACTCATCACCCTCGTTCAAGAGCGTGGGGTGGTTGGAATGTCACGAGAGGTCACCCTAGCTTACGAGAAGATCCTCGCCTCACGTGGGAAGGTGGATACCCTTATCATCAATGCCACCGAGTGTCAGCCCTATCTCACCTCGGACTATCGCCTGTTAATCGAGCGACAAGATACCGTGGTTTGGGGGGCACAGATTTTAGCAAATACCCTCGGGGTGAACGAAATCGTGTTTGCTGTGCAAGGAGATAAGCTCGATGCCATCGAAGGACTGGAAAAGACCATCGGTTGGAACAGAGAGACCATGCGAATCTGCACCATCCCTACGAAATATCCCTTCGGCGAGGAATCCCAAGTGGTTCGCTTTGTCAAGGGGGTGGAAATTCCAACCGGTGAGGGTGCTGTGTGGGCAAATTGCGTCATCTTTAACATTGCCACCACCTACGCAGTGGGTGAGTGCATCGTAGGGGGGAGCATGCCCACCCATCGTGCCGTCACAGTGACAGGGGGCGCCCTCCAACGTCCTCGTAACCTGTGGGTGCCCATTGGGGTTTCGGTGGACTATTTAATTCAGTGCGCTGGGGGATTACGTGAAAACCCCAGTGTGGTTTTGGTGGGTGGTTCTATGAACGGACTGCCTCAGACCGACCTGCGTGTTCCGATTTTAAGCAACAGTGGGGGAAAATACTTG